>NZ_JAQUHV010000005.1 GCF_028681615.1 Sulfuricurvum sp. | reverse complement strand
TGGCAGCTTCTTGTTTGAACTCGTCTGTATATCTCGGTGGCATTCACTTCTCCTGTCGCCTTTCGCTTCTGTCATATCGACATAATCGGCGTCTTAAAAAGTGTCTACATTTAAGGGGTCATTCCAATCATCGCATTAATGATTACTGAAATACACAGATGTTGAGAAAAAGACATAATGTACTTTATAATGTACTTTTTGAATGTTAAAATCTATATAGCATCGTAAAATAGGGTATGGCTTGTAGTGCCCACTGTACCACCTCTATATTACAAGCTTAATCACTTTAAGAAAACTTCTAAAAACACTCAAAGTACAAAACAGGGTACAGTTTTGTTTTTATCACTTCCATGTATCAATTACAAAATTTCCAACATTTTTGTGAAGTATTTATAATAATTTTGCACCTTTTAGAGCTTATTCCTTGATATACAGAAGAATTTTCAATAGGTTTTTCCCGATTCATTTGCATGATTGTTATTGCTATCATCGGTATTATGTTTAAATCGTCCAGAGTTATTTGAATTAGCATTATTTTTTTTATCTTTAGTATCTTTTGACTGATTAACATTACTATTATCTAGATGATCAGGTTTTGAAAAACCATTTGAACTGCCTCTTCCACCGTTGTCATCATGCTTATCTATAAATTTTGGTTGATTGATTGGGGAAGTATCCCTACGATTATCATCTTGCTTATTTATAACTTTTAGTTGATTGGGAGGGTAATTATCCCTGCGATTGTCATCACGCTGATCTATAACTCTAGGTTGATTGACAGGGTAGTTGCCCCTGCGATCATTATCACGCTGATCTATAACTCTAGGTTGATTGACAGGGTAATTGTCCCTGCGGTTGTCATTATGCTGATCTATAACTCTAGGTTGATTGATTGGGTAATTGTCCCTACGATCATCATCATGCTTCTCTATAACTTTTAGTTGATTATGAGGATAATTGTCCCTGCGATCGTCATCATGACGCTCTCCATATCTTCCATAGTCTGTTTTTCTATATTGGTAATGAGATTTTACATACGGATAGTATTTTGTATCTACATAAATTACTCTACGATACGAATCGACATAATAAGGTTTGTCATAATAATCATAATATACGTCTAATCCATAAAATGGCGGTCTTTCTTCAACAAAGCTTTGTGATCTCGTATGAACTACGGTATCTTGATATGGATCAACATAAGCAACACAACCTTGAACCATGACGCCTGCAACACAGAGTAGTAAATAGTTTTTAGAATTAGTGTACGTTAACATCTTTAAATCCTTGTTGGTTATTAAAGTTTATAATACTATAAAATTGGGAAATTTCCCACTTAGGATTTGAAAGTAGAATATTTTACGGTGTTTTAAAAATATTTATACAATAGGTATATTAAAAGAAAAGTGACTTATTCGTTTGGACTTATACAGTAAACGTAAATCGCTAAATGGGGAAAATTAAAACCTCTTAAGACGGTGATTGGTGCGATAAGCGATGCTTTTCGATGATCTGTGTAAATGCCGTTTGCAGCATCACAACATCTGCCAGCTCACCGCGTTCCGCTTTACCCTTAAGATCGTAGAGTTCAAAAAGACGTTCGATATCTTCTCTGCGGAGTTCGAAATGTTTTGCTTCGATTGATCTGAGGAGCCCCTCGCTGATGGCAATTTGTTGTGCTTTGTTTGCTTCAGTCCACGCATCGCCCATGTACACATAGACAATCAAATCAGTGACGGGATAGTGACCTTTTCGTATGTAGGTGTAGTCCTCGAAATATCGTTTCAGTCGATTTAATGGCATTTGCTTTCCTTCTGCATCGCTTTATATTGTCAAGAATTGGTTTATGGCTGTTGCTTGCGTGCTGCTTTTTTCGCTGCTTTTTCCGCACGGAACCTATCCAGATCGGTCGCTTTTGTCTGCTCAATGAGATCAATCAGTTCCTCTTGTGATAATAATCCCGGTGTTTTGAAAATAACCGTCTTCTCTTTCATAAGTACCGTCGTTGGAAGATTTTGGATAAAGAAATAGTCTGAAAGAGCGGTTTCCTCTTCCGTATGGAGTTTTGCAAACGTGATGTCGGGGTATTTTCCGGATACTTTTTCAAATATCGGTCCATACTGTTTGCACGGAGTACACCACTGCGACCAAAAATCGATAACCACTATCTCGTTCTCCCGAACGGTTTTATCATAATTCTCTTTTGTCAATATGAGCATATTTCGTAGTATCCTGTTTTCAAAGTCGTCATTCCTTTTGATCTTTCTAAATCCTAGCCAGCATGACAATGACAAAAGGTACCGGACTTTTGGGAGCACCGGCAGCTTCAAAAATCCCCATAAATGAAGTCGCAATCGCTTTGATCTGAGGTGCGGTGTATTCATGATCGTAGGATTCATCGAGAACTTCCATTATTTTGTCGACAGCGAGGTCGAGACGACTCTCGTCGAGTTCAGCAAACCCCAGTCCTTTGTCCCATGAGCAACAATGCGGAAAAGTATGAAAAGTCTCCGTGATCGCTTCATCATCTAAATCCTCAAGCAGTTTGTATTCACGGACAAAATCGACTATTTGTTTCAGTTTGCATACCATGGTATCCCCCCTAATAATGATGTTTCATAAAATGCATAAATCATGCGTGAAGGGGCTGTTTTTATTAGAATGCTTTATGTATATTGTTTCAGAGAGTCGCTTGCAGGGAGAATTTTGTGCATCAGTGTTTGGTACGTATATGTGAGAGATTTGAAGAAATTACGGATTTTATCGAACACAGATCGCAGGAAAAAGAGGAAATCGTAATCAAACTTTTTTCGGATTTCGTGGAGTGTTTCTCATCGTTGCAGGCCGAAAAGCTGGAATATCCGAAAGAGTTCCAAAAAGATGTGAAATACTTTTTGCAAGGCGAACTCGTCATGATGAAACAATTTGAAGATATCGAGTTTCGCTATTTGATGTTAAGTGATTTTTACGATTTTTGCAGGTTGACAAAAAGGTATACCAAAAAGGATGTTCATGTTGAATTTCGGGCCGTTTAAATCTCTTTCAACAAAAGAGTTTCTGCAAAAAAAAGAAGAGGGCTTTGCCGTTATCGATATACGAAGAGCAGATGAATGGGAATACTACGGCATCATCGAAGGGAGTCATAAGATTACCTTTTTCGATGAGTTTGGACAATTCGATCTTGATAGTTTTATGGAAGCATTTACAAAAGTGGTGACGGATAAAGAACAGCCTTTTATTCTGGTATGCGCCCATGCAAACAGAACAAAAACCGTGGGAGAGGTTATGGGCCTACAACTCGGATATAAAAACGTCTATGAGCTGGACGGCGGCATTAACTGGGGTTGGATCGATCAAGGGCTGGATACGGTAAAATAAAGATCCTAGAACTTCTTAAAAAGGTTCGATTCAATCAGACAGAGGATATAAATGGCTCAAACAATTGAAATACTATCGTGGAATGTTAACGGCATTCGTGCGGTTGCAGAAAAAGGGGCATTTGATTGGCTTGAAGAGCGTCAACCGCATATCCTCTGTCTTCAAGAAATCAAAGCTTTGCCGGAACAAATGCCTGAGAACCTCTTCGCAAACCGTTTTCCGAATATAACCATCAATAGCGCACTCAAGAAAGGATATTCGGGAACACTGATCGCAAGTGCGCTTGAACACCTCTATTCAGATATCCGATCAGATATTGATATCATGAACGAAGGGCGTATCGTTGAACATCACTACGGCGATATAGTCTTATTGAACGTCTATTTTCCCAATGGGCAAAAGGACGAAGAACGGCTCGCGTACAAGCTGGAGTTTTATGATCGCTTCTTAGATTACTGTCAGAGACTGCGTAGCGAGGGTAAAAAAATAATCATCTGCGGCGATGTCAACACCGCCCATCGTCCGATTGATCTCAAAAATCCTAAATCGAACGAAAAAACATCCGGATTTTTACCGATAGAGCGCGCATGGATCGATAAGCTATTGGATCATGGATATATCGATACCTTTCGCCACATACACGGGGATAAAGAGGATGAATACAGTTGGTGGTCGTACCGTTTTAGTGCACGCTCCAAAAACGTCGGATGGAGAATCGATTACTTTTTTATCTCCGATGATCTTGTTGAATCATTGGAAGATGCCTTCATTCTTCAAGATATTACGGGATCGGATCATTGTCCTGTAGGGATTCGTCTGAAAATTTAATAGGATCAATTATACATATTCTCTTTATCGACCGTTTGTTTATATCAGGCATAATATTTTTCGTACTTGTGCCTATTTTGCACAAGCTCTTGATGAGTCATGTATGTACGTATCATTTTAAATTTCTATAGGGAACCGATATGAAGAGGATATATAGTTTGGTAGCGGCAGTTGTTTTAATGAGCGGATGTTCATATAAAAATGAGGCAATAGAGCTTTCATCATACAAAACCCAATCCCTGAATAAAACGACACAGGATCAAAAGAGTGTCTCATTTTTGTCTGTTACGGATGCGAGAGAAGATAAGCGTTCGATAGGATATATTGAAGCCAACGGTCAAGTAACTGAAAAGTTTTACAGCTATGTAGATTTTGCGGACAGATACAGAGAAGGGTTGACGAATGCATTGCAATCTTCAAAGTTTAACATGACCCGAAATCCTGCTGATGCCAATGCAACAATCACCGTAAAGATTAAAAATATTCAGCTGGTTTACAATGACACTCAAAAATTTGATGAAAATCTCCATGGAAAAATTGTAGTCGAAGTAACACTAAAAAAAGCGGGTAGGACACTAGTGCAAACGATGACGCAACAAGAAGGGAAATGGATAAAACCTTCGTACACTTCTAAGGATGTGGAGCCTTTGCTGGATTCACTGTTTACCGATAGCATTAACACGATAGTGGACAAGTTGGCTTCTCAGTAAAGTCAATAGAGCGGGCTACAACTGTATTAGAGGCGTCGGATCGGTTCAGCCGAAGGTTTTCCGTAATAGTACCCTTGAGCTAGATCCGCGCCTTCTTTGGCACAAAAGGCCGCTTCTTCCAAACGTTCAACTCCCTCTGCTAATACCAGAATCCCGTTTTCTTTGGCGATTGTAACAATGGCCCGGAAAATGGATTGGTTGACCTCATTTGTATCGATATAATCAATGATTTCCCGGTCGATTTTGACAATATCAGGACGAAGCTTGGCAATCATATTTAATGATGCATATCCGCTTCCGACGTCATCGAGAGCCACCAAAAATCCTTGGGACCTGTAAAAAGCAAGAATTTTTTTAAGATGTTCAAGATCATCTACGTGGTCACTTTCAATCACTTCAAAAATGATATTTTTTGGATCGAAATCGAGCTCTTTGGCCCATTTTACGGTTGATTGGAGACAATGTTCCGGATCGTAGATAGCAGTTGGGATAAAGTTAATAAATACTTTGGACGCAATATGTTTAACGGCGGCAGTTTTAAGTGAGCTTTCACGGCATGCCCGATCGAGATAAAAGAGCATATCGCCTTCTCGGCCCCATTGGAAAAGTCTATCCGGATAGATGAGTGTACCGTCTTCGCTTACCCCCCGAGCCAGAGACTCGTATCCATAAATGGTATCTGTTGCGAGATCAACGATCGGCTGAAAATGGGTCGTCAATGCCCCTTTGGTAATCAATGAAGAGAGATATTCCGCACCAGCGAGGTCTTTATACTGCTGAAGCGTCTTCATCATTCTAAGTTTTGAAGGGGAAAGTGTCTCTCCATTTTCCAAAAAAAGCAGGTGTATTGCATTACGTTCAATTTTTGAAAATGTTTGGGTTTCGCATAATTCACGTAAAAAGAGGGTGAATCCATCGACATGAATCCAAAGAGTCTGTGGATCTTCTATTTGGTAATTTATAGTTTTTTGATCCAGATAGCTCTTCATTTTGTCTGCCATTTCTTGGACATCACAGCTGATGATAAGGTCTCCACCCTTTTTTGGCAGACTCGGAAGGGTTTGGCATTTGTCACAACTCATCTGAAACTCCTACTTTATACAATAAACTAATTCATCATATTTTATTATACTCTTCAATTGGTTCAGGAGATATTATAGGTATAGGCAGTCTATGTGATCTGGACAAAACACCTCTATAAAATAATTGTATCAACACAAACTCACCCATACTCCGACGGTAAGACTCGAAGTAGCCGGTCCAGCAAATGATCCGGCTATCGGCGGGACAGATTCGGGAAGTCTGGCTACCGCTACGGCAATATGATCGCTTCCGACAATCTTTCCGATCGTGGGATCAAAGCCCTTCCATCCGGCACCCGGCAAATAGACTTCCGCCCATGCATGGGTCGAGCCGATTTCACTCATGAGCGGAGCATAAAGATATCCGCTGACGAAGCGTGAAGCGAGTCCCAGACACCGAACTGCCTGCATAAAAAGAAAAGCAAAATCACGACATGATCCCGTACCGCAACTAAGAGTCTCTATTGCACTTTGTACCCCCGGTTCTTCCCGTACACGATACGTAAGCGTTTTATGAATGTAAGCGGCGATCCGATTCAAGAGTGTGTACGTTTGAATCGCTTCATCTGGCTGCCAAAAATTTGCTATCCATTTATTGACGACATCGGTGGTTGTTTGGTCCGGTAAGATTTTGTATGCAGAGAGCAAAATATTATCTTCACCCTGATAACTAAAGGGGTAACTAAGCGCGTAATCACTCACCATGAAATTAAGAGGGGATTCATTGTATTGCTGAATGATTACTTCGCTTTCTATTACCAGTTGATTTGTCGGAAGCGTAAAATTTGCGATTGCAACCGAATTTCCTTCAACGTCACGATGCCAAAGAAGGGTGGCTTCGGGTATGATCTTCAGTGAAAATGACTCAATCCGTAGCTCATAATCCTCCCTTGGACGCAGTAGAAGATTTTGGGAACCCAGCATTACATTCGCGGAATAGTTATAGTAAGTACGATGCATAATTTTATAGCGTAACATAAGAAGTCCTCTAGGATGGAAACCTGAATAATAACACTAAGTATACCTATTAACTATATTTGTGTTATAATATTCCCAGTTGATTGGTGCATCTCATAGAAACTGCTTTAATAGCAGCCTAAATTTGCCTGATTAATGTTTAACTCACTTCTCTTCAACTATTACCTTACCCATTTTTATATTTTCATGTTTTTTAGCTTTTTTCATTTTGAACGGTTAATAATCGAAAGAGCCATATTGGTAAAAATCAGGTAATGCAACGGAATCAGGATATACCAGTAGAGCCGACCGACAATCCCGTATGGATAAAAATAGGCGCTTTGGATCAATTTTCCGTCGTGGATTTTAAACTCCAGCCATGCTTTGCCCGGCAGTTTCATTTGGGCAAACAGAAGCAACCGTTCATTTTCAACCAAATCCACCACTTTCCAAAAATCGACACTGTCGCCGATACGCAGGCTGTTTGGATTACGTCGTCCACGATTAATTCCTGCACCTTTGAAAAGTTTGTCGATAAAACCTCGCAGGTTCCAGAGCCAATCATAACCGAACCATCCGTTTTCTCCTCCGATCGAACAAAAACTCCGAAAGACTTTATCGGGTGAGAGTGTTTTGAGTTCGATGATGCGGCGATCGATAAAGAGTGCGTCAGCAATATCATGAGAGTGGTCGACCTCCCATGCCCCTGAGCCGCTGTCGCTCCATCGGCTGAGTACTTGATTCGATTCGATCTCACCGATGGCACGTTTAACCGTCTCTTCTAGAGTATGGGGTTTGATCGTGAAATAGTCATGCTGCAAATTATTACTCACCGTCACTTCGCTGCGAAGACCTTCGATCAGTGAACTGGAAACGCTGTAGGGAACGGGGGTAAATATAGCAAGCCAATAGGAAGAGAGTTTCGGCGTTAAAACATTGACCGGAATAAGATAGCGCTTAAGCCCCATCGCTTTTGCGACACGCAACATCAAATCGCCGTAGCTCATCGCTTCTTCCCCTAAATCGACCATCAGATTTGAGGTTGCGGGGAGATCCAGCGCGGCTAAGAGAAAATCGATTACATCATCGACACCGATAGGGGTGACGGGAGTGCGGACCCACTTTGGGGTAATCATGACGGGGAGCTTTTGTACCAAGTGGCGGATGATTTCGAAGCTGGCACTACCAGAGCCGATAATGACTCCGGCACGAAACCAGATACAGTTTATTTTATCGGGACGGGAACTGAGAATCTCACCCGTTTCTATACGGCTGAGGAGATGTTCGCTTCCTGTTTTTTTGTCTCCCAACCCTCCAAGATAGATGATTGTTTTGACGTTTTGGCGGACACAGGCATCGACGAAATTTTGGGCGCTTTGACGATCGATCTCTCGGAAATTACCGTGATTAAGGCCGTGGATGAGGTAGTAGGCGACATCGATTCCTCTGAGCGCATCGTCAAGACTTGCAGGGTTGAGGACGTCCGCAGTGACAATCTGGGCATGTTCTTGGACAGAGGAGGATAAACTGTTGGCATTGCGGACCATTAATCTTAGTTCAATACCCTCTTTTGAGAGCAAGGCGTGTTTGAGCCGTCTTCCGATATAACCGTTGGCTCCGGTCAGTAAAACACGTTTCATGAGAAAACCTCTGAGCTAAAGATAGTACCAATTATAGCACTGAAACCTGCAGCGGATAGAGGAATAATATCATTCGGCAAAATCCACACAAGGATTAGGTTAAAAGCACACTTTTAAAATAATCCAAAGCCTGTTTGGAACTTTTTTTATGATCCACGATGGGTTGAGGATACGTTTCCCATACGTTTTGGGTTAATGCTGCTTCATCGGAAAATAGTTTGGACGGGAGATTCGATAACTCAGGCAGACGGGTTTTGATATAGTCTCCCTCTTTATCGAATTTGGCACTTTGGGTATAGGGGTTAAAAATTCGAAAATAGGGCTGCGGATCGACTCCCGTCCCCGCGCTCCATTGCCATGAGAGGATATTCGAACTTGCATCGTAATCCATCAAATGCTGCGCAAAAAACCGTTCCCCCCATTGCCACGGCAACAGAAGATTTTTGGTTAAAAATGAGGCGCAGATCATCCGTACACGGTTGTGCATCTCTCCGCTCTCCAATAATTCGCGTATGCCTGCATCAACGATAGGGACTCCGGTGCGGGCAGTGCAAAATGCCTCAAAATAATGATTGTTTTCGATACCTCTGAACGGATAACGGAAGTTTTGATCGACCAGATGGGGGAAATGGTACAAAAGCATGGCATAAAAGTCACGAAAGACGAGCTGGCGAAAAAATGGCTCGGTGTCGATTCCGGATTTTTTTTGCTCTGCCAGCCACCGAAGTAGGGCACGGATGGAGAGGGTACCGAAACGGAGGTCAGTGCTGAGTCCCGAAGTGGCATGGAGTGCCATAAAATCACGATCATGGGAATAATTGGCCAATTTCCCGGCAAAAATATTCAGTTTTTCTTCCGGCAGAAGACGTTGATGAGATGTCAATGACTGTTCACTAAATCCGATCGATGTGAGAGAAATGGGCCGATCGGTATGAGTGCTTCCTTCGATACGGTGGATAACATGATAAGCAAACGGGATAAGCGTTTGCGATGCAACGACAGATTCCGCCATATGTTCCTGGCGAAAAACGGATTTGGCACGGTTGTAATACGGAGTAAAAACCAGATAGGCAGATGCGTCGCTCTTGAGAACTTCATCCGGCCGGAAAATATAGGTATCGTGAAGATAGGTAAAGGGCAGAAGATGCGATACGTCACGGTCCCGTTCACGTGCGTAGGGATCATAATCTCCCGAAGCGCACACCTCATCAAAATACTCTTTTGATAAAAGCCATTGAAATACTTCGGTCGGCTTTCCGTAGAAGAGAGCTAGATCGAGTCCGCGGGTTTTTAGTTGCTCTTTTAAGCGGATCAGTGCGTTGAAAATAAACGTCATCCGACGATCGTTTGAAGAGAGCTTATCGAGGATGGCAGTATCGAAAATAAAGATAGGGAGGACATTGCCTTCTTGGGAAAGGAGACGGTTGTCTAGGACTCTGAGATCACGCCGAAACCACAGTATCCGCCGCATTTTTATTTCCCGCTGTCGATATGGGAACGCAAAGAGAGCGTTTTCGGATACGGGTTCAGAAACGTTTGGTCGAGCAGATATTCGATGTTGTATTTTTTAGCGTAAAGATGGATCGTCGAGACGGGGACGATTAGGGGGATGATTTTAGAGGCGTAATCGTCTATCTGCGTATGGAGAGTCTCTTTTTCACTTTTACTCAATTCATTTTTGAAAAACCCTGCCAAATGTTCTAATACATTGCGGGTCCGTTTGATCGAGCTTTTTCGTGCGATAGCAGTTTTAAATCCCAGTTCGTATATTCCTAACAGTGTCTCCAATGTATGGTTTTCCCGATTAGCGACGACGTTACCCAACTCCCGATAGAGGGCTTCGTCTTTGGATTGAAGCATGAATTTGTTGATCGTATGAAAACGGACTAAATCGCTTATCGTAGGATTTGTTGATTTGAAGCGCTCATACGCATCGTACGCAAAGACCTGCATGACGAAATTTTCTCTCAGCCATGCGTCCTCAAGCCGCCCTTCCTCCTCCATCGGCAGCAGAGGAAAACGTTCGCGGCACAGATGCATAAATACACCGTCTTCTTTCCCTTCGCAGTAGCCGTTTTCGAGATAGAGTTTGGCACTTTTCATCCCGCAGCTGGGGGATTTGGATTTGAAGATGATTCCGCACAGCGGCTTGGATTCGAGATTGAAAAGTTCGTTACGGCTGGTTTGGATAAGGGAATCAGTAAGATCATCCCCCGTTTTATTGGATTGGACTCGAATATCTCCTTGTACCGTGACAAGCCGCACGGATGGGCGGGGAGTTCCGAATGCGAGGTGCTCAGGACAAAAAGGGACAAACTCGGCGAATTGGCTCAGCTCATCCGTGATGAAACGGTCACGTTTATGCCCTCCGTCAAAGCGGATGTGTTCGCCCAGAAGGCAGGAGGATACAGCGAGTGTCATTATCGTTTTCCTTTTAATCGATGATGAAACACGTTGGTTCCCTCATCGGAACATAGTCATACAATTCAAATAGTGTTCGAATATTGTAAAATACCCGTTTAAGAATAAAAAAATCAACCTTTAGCAATTTACGTGCAACTTTTCATATTATCAAGGTCTTAACAATGAGTATTTTTGCCTTACAATCTCCGGCAGGCGGATTTTTAGATGAGGATCTGGATCACTTTAACAAAATATTTGACGATTGGTGTGTCCAGTTCGATAATTACGACGATGCTCTCATGATCGCCGCTACATTGGATAAAAAAAGATATGCGGAAGTTGTCGAAATCACACCTCTGAGCTATCCGAAATATTTTTTTCATCAACTGCAAGGAAATATCCATGCGACACGGGAATTAGAGGGTAAGATTATCTGTATAGTTGAACCGACTATGGGATCGAACTTCCGTATTGCTGTTTGTGATTTAAAGACGAAATTGGTAACGCTGACACAAGCACGTTATAAAAGTGCTTTGAGCGTCGAAGGTGCATTTGCGAATTTTACGATTAGGTAGTGCGGCGATTTACCTTTGATTTTAGTCAAAACGGGTTAACAATTCCTCAATATAGGCTTCAATCTTGTGTGCCGCTTCCGTTGCTTTTTCGTGATAGACGACTTTAAAATAAGGGTCCAAATTCTCATCAGGATCCAGATTATTTAAAAGCGAGTGCTCAAACCATTGTGCAAACCATCCAATATTAAGAACCTTCCCGCTTGTTCCGATAACAACAAATACATCGCATTCATCGAGTGAGTGTTGAAGCTTTTGATACATCGGTGCCTCTTCGCCGAACATGACGACATTATGGCGGATTTTTGTACTGTGACATGCAGGGCAGACGACACTGCTTTGGCTTTTGTAAAGACACTTTGGCACTCTTCACAACGCAAATCGGTTAGCGTCCCATGCAGATGGATGACATCCGGGCATCCGGCACGTTCAAAGAGATCATCGACATTTTGGGTGAGGACATCGATTCGGGCGGGATATTTACGTTTGAGCCGTGCAACTGTATCGTGTGCAAGATTAGGCTGCTTGCTTTCCAAATCAGATCGTCGTGCATCATAAAAATCGGCAACCAGTTTTGGATTACGTTCAAACCCTTCCACAGAGCACACTTCCATAACGTCGTATTCTTCCCATAAACCGTCGCTGTCCCTGAAGGTACGGACGCCGCTTTCGGCGCTGATACCGGCACCGCTTAATATGAGTATTTTGACGGGTGAAGAGGGTACTATGGCATTTTCAATAGCGGTTTTAGCCATTTGTTCCAAAATCTCATACTCTTTTTCATACAGGGCGCTTTCAACCAATTCCGCAAAGTCTTCATTTCCGTTCAGGAGTACTTCATTCGCCTGCTTTAAACGCTCCACTTCGGAGACAAAGGAAAATCGGTCTATTTGATTGTCCCGGTACTGCCGAATAAGCTCATCCAAATCTTGATAGAGGTATTTGAGAGTATTTTTGTTGAGCATGGAGTTTACGCCTGTTTGGTTGAACAATAATCCCGTATAATCCGGGCATGATCGAACACGAGCTTCCCATACGGGATATCTTCGAGGCGATAGACAAATGCTTCTTTCGCATCATCGGCCCCTTTCGGCGTACCGGAAGCTTTGCAGATATAGACAATAGAGACGCAGTGGAACCGAGAGTCACGGGCAGGATCCGAATAGACACCGAACAATGAATTTCGGGTAACATCAAGAGATATCTCTTCTTTCATTTCACGGACAACGGCAGATTCTACCGTTTCTCCGATGTCGACGAATCCCCCGGGCAATGCAAGCCCTCTAGGAGTGTTCAACCGCTCTATGAGAACTATCCCTTCAAATTCACCAGTACTACTGTACATTTCAACAATGCCGTCTACAGCAAGAAAAGGGGTTTGAATCATTGCCGGCCTTTAGATGGTATGTTTGACATTATAAACCAATCGAC
Source organism: Sulfuricurvum sp. (assembly GCF_028681615.1). Lineage (NCBI taxonomy): Bacteria > Pseudomonadati > Campylobacterota > Epsilonproteobacteria > Campylobacterales > Sulfurimonadaceae > Sulfuricurvum > Sulfuricurvum sp. The sequence continues at coordinate 126,794 of NZ_JAQUHV010000005.1, read as the reverse complement.
GATGGATATTTGTTTATGCCGCGTCGAAAAATCTGATCGAGCCTAATTCCTCAAGTGTTTTTGAAGGTGCGATACGAATCCAGAGCTTGTAATAGATGGAATCATAAGGAACGGCATTAAAAAAACGGCTGTCCGTAGAATTGTCACGCATGTCACCCAGCATAAAATAATACCCTTGAGGAATTCGGGTTTTAGGGTACGCAAAGAGAAATTTCGGGCCGGTAATATTGTCAAAATGGGGGATACAATAGTAGGAAGCATAGGGAGCTTTTATCCACAACTCCCCGTCGATTGTTACCGTCTTTAATGAATACTTCAGTGCATAGCGACGTGTCATATTATCGTCCGATGCAATCTGAAGATAGAAGATTTTATTGTGTTCCATAACGCTATCCCCCGGTAATGCGGCACAACGCTTGATATAGAGCCTATCATCAAGCGGATGTTTAAACACGAGTATGTCCCCGCGATGAATCCCATCCGGATGATCGTACAGATGTTTATTAATATAGCCGAAAAATGTAGGGACATGGATACCGGCACTGATATTTTCAACGATGACGTAATCTCCGTCCATCAAAGCCGGATGCATACTGATGTCCTCGATTTGGTAGATACGAACCAATGAAAAAAGAAGTGTCAGAAATAATACTGTCGGTACAAACCCTCTGGCGATCTTTTTTAGCTGATTTCTCATTCGTATTTTACTTAATCTTCAGACCGTATTCAAACGGATGTTCAGTCGTTTTTAGGGTATATACCGATGGGTCCTCAGCAATACAATACACTTCAAAAATAATTAGATTATGATTTTCTTTTATTACCGCTTCACCACCAAGGCTTTCACAATACGCCGCAATCTTTTCAGCAACTGTCAAACGCTTGGTCGTTATTTTGAGAATATAGGCACCTTTATAGCCACCATACGTGCTGATGTCTCTAATGTCCTCAGTAATAAAAGTTTGAATGATATTTCTATGCAATTCGAACATCGGGTATATTCTTTCGTTAAATTTGTGATTCTTGATCGGATTTTAACATAAATTAGTGAATAATTATTATTAACAATATTAAAAATGATGATTAAATTGTATATTTTTTAGACGAGCAAAATAATTTGCAAAAAAGTTAATGATTCATAGCTAACGTATAGGCAGGTCAGACCTTTTGAAAATAACGATCTTCCCGATTAACATTGGCAACAAAACCTTCCGGGTGCATCATAACGTCATGCATCATCAAATCAAAATTTTTGGAAGGGTTTTCATACACATTCATGGCGATATGACGGTTAAAATGGACAGTATAATCAGCCTTTAGCATTTGTTCGGAATCTGGATGCATAAAGAGTGCTTTTGCATTGGGTAAAAATTGGATGACAAGTCCCGTTTTACTGCACTGAAATTGTTTATTGCAAAGTTGTGAATCAATCCGCCGTGATACTTGCTCTTGTATCGTTTGTATGCCCTCAGGCTGAATGAGATCATCTCCGATAAGCGGAACGACACCCAATAATCCTGTTGTAAGCAGGGCTGAAGCTAAAAATCTTTTCGTAGGGGTAGTATGTCTATACATTGAAAAATCCTCTCAACTATCAAAGATATGTGTGGATATTGTACATGGGCTTAGTAAATGAATTGTCAAGCTGAACTTGAGATGATATTAGCAGTTCACAATTGCTCCACGGATGGGTTCTATACTGCTGCAAAATAAAAGTAGCGGAGGAAACAACCCATGAAAAAGATTATGATCGCGTTAGCGTTAACAGCAACAACAGCCCTGATGGCTCACGATAGTATGAACTATCATAACGAGCTTTCTGTACACACCGTATGTCATCAGGCACCGCAAAAAGTTGTCTATACGCAGACTCGTATTGTCCGTGTTGAACCGGCTCGGGTGTATTATACATGGAATGACCGTCGTTATGAACGAGGTTATGAACGTCGATTTGAACGACGAGAAGATCGACGAGAAGAGAGAAGAGAAGATAGATACAACAGACATGAATGGCATGATCATGATGATCGGCACGATCACCGATAAAAGCTTTACGAGAGCTGTTTTACGTTTAAACGCAGTGCCAATATCGCCATGAATGAAGTCAATGACATCATTACAAAGACAGGGGTCAATTCACCTGTATTAAAAGAGGAAGCGATGTAACCGATCACTCCCGCGATGGTGAATTCGGTTACTCCGATCACCGAGTTGGCAACGCCGCTGTCGTGTTTGAAAAATTCCAATGCCAATGACATTCCGTTTCCGAATATCAATCCCAAAATACCGACGTAGAGTGTCATAACAACAAATACCGCAACAATATTTGGATGAAATGATATGCCCAGAAGGGTAAGCCCTGCGATAAACTGGACCGTTATCCCAGTTTTTAAAATCGAGCGGGGCTGAAATGTTTTAACAAGCTTGATATTTAAACGGGTCATACCGATCATAACCAGAACGTTGGCACCGAAGAGAAACGGGAAAAGGCGGTGGTCGGCTCTGAAATATTCCATATAGATAAAGCTCGATTTTTCTATAAATATGAACATCCCCGAAAAACTGAAGGTGAGCGCCAAAATATAGCTGATCGCTTCTCTGTGGGTCAAAACTCTTTTATAGGCGTCGAGTATATTGGTTGTGGAACGGCTCCCTGTTTCAGGAAGCTTAGAGAAAAGAGCGAATGTCACGGCAGAGGAGTAGATGCCTAAAAACAAGAAAACAGTGTTCCATGGAAAAAAGGAGATGATTACTGAACCGATAGCCGGTGCGATCATCGGTGCAATCATCGTAATGGAGGCAATGGTTGAAAAAACTTTGGCCGCCTCCGTACCGTGGAAAAGATCGCGGACGATGGCGGAGGAGTTGACAATGGCCAATCCACCAGCAAATGCCTGAACGGCACGGAAAAGGTAAAGTTCATTCAATGATGTCGTAAGATAGAGGGCAAAGTTGGCAAGTGAAAAAATACCAAGACCCAAGAGAGCGGTTTTTCGTCTTCCCATCCTGTCTGAAAGGATCCCTCCCACCATCTGACCGATGGCAAAAAACAAAAGAAAAATACTGATGGTCGCTTCGATTTTTTCAATACCTACACCGAGAGAATGTGCGATGGCAGGCATTGATGGCAGATACGTATCGATAGAGAGCGGTGTAACCGATGTAAGTGCTGCTAATAAAACGATTAAAGTTACATGGTTGAACGCCGTTTTCATTCCCGAATCACACGAATCTTAACGGCGATAATGCTGCAGAGCATACATGTAGGAATTGCGCTCATATGCGGAAGGGTTATCGGTATGGCAAAGAGAGATGCTCCCCTTCATCTGAGTAATCGATTCATATTCATGCTTCTCCATCCACTCAATAATATCAGATAATATGTTTTGTATTTCCGCTGCCCCTTTGATCAGAAGCACGGAAGCCAATGCCGTTGCATCCGCGCCGCTCATGATGGCTTTGAGGACATCGACTCCGCTGTGGACTCCGGTATTGGCACAGAGGGTGCAGGGGAGTTTGTTGTAAAGAAGCGCACACCATCGCAGGGTTTCACTCAATCGGGCGGATGAGGTGATATTGGCATGCTGCAACGGGCTTAGCAGTTCAAGATCGACATCGACGAGAGTAGGGTTGTCAAAAAGGGTCAGCCCTTTGACCCCCGCATCGACAAACCGTTTTGCCATATTGGCCGGACTGGAAAAATAGGGATTCATTTTGACATTCAGCGGTATTGAAATATGCTGTGCGAGCATTGCAGCCGTATCGATATACATCTGCTCCACTTCATCTCCTCGCAGCTGCATTGAAGTGGGAATGTAGGTGATGTTGAGCTCCAATGCGTCGGCACCGGCTTCTTGGAGTTTGGTCGCATAGTTGACCCAGCCTCCGGCGGAAGCACCGTTCAGTGAGGCAATTACCGGAACGGATACCGACTCCTTGATCCGACGTATCTCTTCAAGATAGTGATCGGCATGGAGATTGTCAAAATCGACCTCGCTGGGGAGGTAACTGGTGGCTTCCGCATACGAATTGTTGTTAATGTGTAAAAAATGATCGATTTGTCGTATCTCATGGGTAATCTCTTCTTCGAAAAGAGAGTGCATGATGACGGCGGCGATACCGTTGTCTTCAAGTTTTTTGATACTGTCCAGTGAGGCGGTCAACGGTGATGCACTCGCGATCAGGGGGTTTTTAAGTTCTAAGCCTAAAAATGTTGTAGAGAGTTCCATGATTATTTCTCCTCCTCGGACGGTTGATAATATTGGTGCAGATTTTGGTATCGGTGGTAGAGCGATTGAGCGGTTTGAGCCGCAGTTGCCAAATAGGAATCGGCTGCATCTTTATTCATTTTTTCTGCCATTTTAAATCGGGTTTCACGATACATAAAATCTTTGACGTCGATTTTCGGCCCTTTATAATCGAGCGTCATCGGATTTTCTCCCTCTTTGATTTTGTCGGGGTTAAAACGAAAGATCGGCCACAGACCGCTATCAACCGCTCTTTTTTGCTGATCAAACCCGTATTTCAGATCATATCCGTGTGCGACACAATGCGAATAGGCGATAATGATCGACGGGCCGTCATACCGTTCCGCTTCGACAAACGCTTTTACGGTTGCCGTGTCATTTGCCCCTAATGAGACTTTGGCGACATAAACGTTTTGATAATTGATAGCCATGGCTGCGAGGTCTTTTGGCATTGCCGCTTTTCCCCCTGCAGCAAATTTTGCCACGGCGCCGGTGAAGGTCGCTTTGGACTGCTGCCCTCCGGTGTTGGAATAGACCTGCGTATCGAGGACGAGAATGTTGACATTTTTACCGCTGGCAAGGACGTGATCGAGTCCGCCGTATCCGATATCGTATGCCCATCCGTCACCTCCCATGATCCAGACCGATTTTTTGACCAGATAATCACATAGTCCGAGCAGGGTTTTGGCCTCCTCATGATCAAGCGTTTCCAACGATTTTTTCAGGGTTTCAACCCTTAGGCGTTGGGCATTGATCTGCGATTCGTCATGTTGTTCGGCGCTGAGAATATCGGTTACTATGGATGTATCCAACAGATCTTTGAGATTTACAAGCAATTGTCTTGCACGCTCCGTGTGCGAATCGATGGCCAGACGAAATCCGAGACCGAACTCCGCATTGTCTTCAAACAGCGAATTCGACCATGCCGGTCCTCTTCCCTCATCGTTTTTACGCCACGGTGTCGTAGGAAGATTGCCGCCGTAGATTGAACTGCATCCGGTTGCATTGGCAATGACCATACGATCCCCGAAAAGCTGAGACGCGAGTTTGACATAAGGGGTCTCTCCGCATCCCGGACATGCCCCGCTAAACTCAAAGAGGGGCTCAAGGAACTGCGAATCTTTGAGATTGCTGTGATCGAGTGTGGAACGGTCCATTTTTGGCAGCGAGAGGAAAAAATCCCACTGTTTGATACCGCTTTCGCGCAACGGCAGCTGCGGAACCATATTGATCGCTTTTAGATTGGTTTGGGATTTGTTTTTGGCCGGACACACTTCTACGCACAGCGCGCATCCGGTACAGTCTTCGACGGCAACCGAGATAGCGAATCGGTCGTTCTCCCCGTATTCTTTTCCTTTTGCCGCTTTGGCGCTGAACCCTTGCGGTGCGTTTTCCAGAAATGATGCGTCGAAAATATTAGAGCGGATAACGGAATGGGGACATGCCGAGACGCATTTGTTGCACTGGATACAGGTGTCGGCATCCCAAAACGGGACTTCCTGAGCAATATTTCGCTTTTCATACTGAGCCGTTCCGGTCGGCCAGGTACCGTCATCGGGCATTTGCGATACACGAACCTGATCCCCTTTGAACGCACTGATTTTTCCGATCACCTCCTCGATGAACGGAGTCATATTCCCTTTGAGAATCGGATGGAGTTCCTGAGCGCTGTTGACAGTATCTGGTACAGTGATCTCAAAGAGATTCTCGAGAGTTGTATCTACGGCGTCATAGTTCATCTGGACAATGACATCCCCTTTGGCACCGTAGGTTTTTTGGATGGACGCTTTGATTTTTTTCATCGCTTCGTCTTTACTGAGAATCCCGCTGATGGCAAAGAAACAGGTCTGCATCACCGTATTGATGCGACGCCCCATTTTGGAGGCCTGTGCAACCTTATACGCATCGATTGCGAAGAATCGAATCTTTTTGTCAATGATCTGCGTTTGTGTGACACGCGGAAGCCGATTCCATACCTCTTCCTTCGGATACGGGGAGTTGAGCAAAAAGATGGCACCGGGTTTGGCAATTTCGAGCAGATCAAGTTTTTCCAGGAATACGGCTTGGTGTACGGCGACAAAATCGGCTTTCTGGATGAGATAGCTCGATTGTATCGGTTTGCTTCCGAAACGCAGATGTGACGTGGTCATCGAGCCTGATTTTTTGGAATCATAAACAAAATAGCCTTGGGCATAGTTATCGGTCTGGGTACCGATAATCTTGATCGTATTTTTGTTCGCACCGACGGTACCGTCCGAACCGAGCCCGTAAAAAACAGCCTGAAACTGGTCTTTGTTTTCCAGAATAAAATCGTGATCGTATTCGAGCGACGTAAAGGTCACATCATCATCAATACCGATCGTAAAATGATTTTTAGGAGCCGTTTTGGCCAGTTCATCGAAAATACCGATGATCATGGCCGGGGTGAACTCTTTGGATGAGAGCCCGTATCTGCCGCCGATAATGGCGGGCATTGCAAAGGGGAGGGTTTCACGATGTTCGAAAAGGGTCGTTACGACATCGTGATACAGCGGCTCTCCCAAACTTCCAGATTCTTTGGTGCGATCCAATACGGCGATCGATTTGAGTGATTTCGGAAGTGCCTGTATAAAGGCCTCCTGTGCGAACGGTAAAGCGAGACGGACTTTAATCATCCCCACTTTTGAGCCTTGGGCATTGAGGTACGCTACGCTCTCCTCGACCGCTTCCGCACCCGAACCCATAAGAACGATGATGCGCTCGGCATCTTCTGCACCTGAATAGTCAAACAGGCTGTATCTGCGTTTTGTCAAATCATAAAAACGGTCCATCTCATTTTGCAGAATAGTCGGCAATGCCTGATAGTATCGGTTGACACTTTCCCGTCCCTGGAAATAGACATCCGGATTTTGGGACGTTCCCCTCAGTACGGGATGTTCGGGATTAAGACCCCGTTTTCGATGCTGTTCTACCAACTCCGGATCGATCATGACTTTGAGATCATCAAGACTTAACTGCTCGATCCGGCTCACCTCATGCGACGTTCGAAACCCGTCAAAAAAATGAAGAAATGGGATGCGGGAGCGGAGCGCTGCCGCTTGGGATATGAGGGCAAAATCGTGGGCCTCTTGAACCGAATTCGATGCCAAAAGGGCAAATCCGGTCTGCCGAACCCCCATAACGTCTTGGTGATCGCCGAAAATGGAGAGCCCCTGCGCCGCCAGTGAACGTGCCGCGACATGAAAGACGGTTGCGGTGAGTTCCCCCGCGATTTTGTACATATTGGGGATCATCAGCAAAAGACCCTGAGAAGCGGTAAACGTCGTCGTCAGGGCACCCGTCTGGAGGGCACCGTGAACGGCGCCGCTCGCTCCCCCTTCGCTTTGCATTTCGTACACTTCAGGAACGGTGCCAAAAATGTTTTTTTCCCTTTTTGAACTGTAAATATCGCTGAATTCTCCCATTGGTGAAGAGGGGGTTATGGGGTAGATTGCGATGACTTCATTGATTTTATGGGCGACCAGTGCGACGGCTTCATTTCCATCGACAGTTATAGTAGTGGATTCAGACATAGAGTGGCTCCATCCAATAAAATTTACGGTTTTACATTATAGCCCAACTTAATAGACCGAACCGAAATTCAACCGTAATATTTGATCCGACTGAAAGAATAATAGAATAGGTAGATCAGTGTTTATATGTCAAGAAAGTGTCAAGAGAAACGACGGTACGGATTGACAACTTTGTCCTAAGATTTGAACATCAAATAAGAGGAGGAAGGTTATGAAATACCTTGCAATCGTAGCTATGTTTTCGATGTCGCTGATGGCGGCATCACCCGAAGTCGTTCAATATATGAAAGAACTGGAAACTGCAGCAAAAACAGAAAATCGCTCTTTCAGCGGGTTTGATGCTGCTCGAGGTAAAGAGATATTTACCTCGAGCCACACCGGAAAACAGGGTAAACCGATGGCATGTACCAGCTGCCATACTATCAATCTAGCCAATCCGGGGAAAAATGCTCTTACCGGGAAAGTGATCGATCCGCTCTCTCCGAGTGCCAATCCGCAGCGTCTTACCAGTACCAAAGAGGTCACCAAATGGCTAAGACGCAATTTCATGGATGTCTATGCCCGTGAGGGAACTGCGCAAGAAAAAGGTGATGTCCTCACCTACATTATGAAAAATTAACGGAGAAATACCATGAAAACACTATTAAATATATCAGTGGCAGCACTTATCCTGGCCGGAGGAGCGTATCTTTATGCCGGAGACGATAATGAAGAGCATGAACACCACTCTTCTACTGTGGTAACAAAACCGATGACGAAACAAGAAAAGACAACGATGGCTCTGTACCAAAAAGAGTGCGGTGCATGTCATATTGCCTATCAGCCCGAGTTTTTGCCTAAGCGTTCATGGGACAAAACGATGAATACGCTGGAAAGTCATTTCGGAACGAATGCTTCGCTTGATCCGGCAGATCACAAAACGATCCAAACCTATTTGTCAACACATGCTTCCAGAAATGACCGTATGACGGGGATGGGCGGGGAGATCGCATTACGAATATCCGAAACACCGAATTTTAAACGTGAACATCGTGAGGTACCGCAAAAAATGGTCATGCAAGCGGATGTAAAAAGTTTCGCCAATTGTGCCGCATGTCATACGAAAGCAGCCAGCGGCAGTTATCGTGAACGCGAAATACGAATCCCAAATTATGGCAGTTGGGAATAAATAGGAGATTATCATGAAACGGGTATATGTTTGGACGCTTCCGACACGGTTGTTCCACTGGCTGTTTGTTTCTTTAATCCTCGGGGCGTGGGTCGCCTCGTTGGAAGATCGATGGCTCTCGCTGCATGCGGCGATCGGGAGTGCAGTAGGAATATTACTGGTATTTCGGATCGTATGGGGAATTATGGGACCGAAATATTCCCGTTTCACTGATTTTACTCTGCGGTTTGACGCGCTCAAAGAGTATCTTCTATCATTATTGAATCCGTCTCGACACTATATCGGGCACAATCCGGCAGCAAGTTTTGTGATGATTGCGATGCTCACAACTGTCGCACTCGCGACGATAAGCGGAATGCTTGCTTATGGGATACAGGAAAATAGAGGGGTGCTCGCATTTTTACATGCAGGTTACTTTTCGGATATGAAATGGTTTGGTGAGATACACGAGTTTTTCGTGAATCTACTATGGGTATTGATTGCGGCACACGTCATGGGAGTGTTGAGTGACAGAGTGTTGCACAAATCGGATCGCACGCTTAACTCTATCGTTGACGGGCATAAAAACTTTGAGGGTGAGAACGCCGTTTTGTCATTCGCGCAAAAGACGGTTGCGATCATAGGAATCGGCGGTACCATCGCATTTCTCATCTATACGCTCAGCGTACCGAACAATCCTATCGCACTCGGATACAATCAAAAAGTCGATTATGCAAAAGCCAATCCGGCTTTTGTCAATGAGTGCGGTTCCTGTCATACCCTTTATCCTCCGACGCTGTTACCGAGCGAATCGTGGACGAAACTGATGGGGGATCTATCGAACCATTTCGGCGATGATGCTTCGCTTGATCCTGTGGATCATCAAACGATCTTGGCCTATCTGTTGGCACACTCTGCAGAAAAGTCTACGCAGGAGATGTCGGTAAAAATGATGCAATCGCTTCAAAATCGCGATATGATAGCATTTACCCAAACACCGTTTTGGAAACGGACGCACAGAGATATACCGGCGGAAGTCTTTAAACGCGATAGTATTAAAAGCCGTGCGAACTGCAAAGCGTGTCACAGTGATGTAGAGCAGGGGACTATCGAAGATAATTCGATAAAAGCGATATGAAAGGGAGAACGATGAAGTGGTTGGCAGTGTTGGGCATGTCCCTTTGTTTGGCGTTGATCAATCCCTCGTATGCCGACAGTGACGGACACCGTTTTCCGATGGATCTGGATGATTTGGGATTGACACAGCAACAGCTTCGCTCAATAGAAGATGCAATGAAAGAGTATCAGCAGGCATATCGCAGATATCATCATCAAAGCGAGAAAACTCAGCAGGATATTAACGGTTTATTTCTTGCCCCGACGTTCGATGCAGAATCGTTTCGAGCTAAAAATATGGAGATGGAGCGTATGTCGATCGAGATTCGTGTACGGTTATTTGAGCGACTGCATACGATTTTGACTCCGGAGCAAAAACGACGGTTTATTCATCATATGAAGGAGTGGGAGATTGAGTAAAAAAGTCCTGTTGATCGAAGATGACATCGCTCTGCAAGAACTGATGGTCTCATTTTTGGAATCCTATGGATTTGAAGGGAGAGGATTTGCCGATCCTAAACAAGCCCTTGAATCTTTGCTGGATCGAAAAGAACCGTATGATATCGTTGTTTTGGATCTAATGCTTCCGGGTATGGACGGATTTGATGTGGCCAAAATGATTAAAAGCCGACTGGATATCCCCATCATCATCTCATCCGCCCGCACCGATATCGGGAACAAAATATACGGATACGATCTCGGAGCCGATGACTATCTCGATAAACCGTATGAACCGCGGGAACTGGTATTGCGTTTGGAAGCGGTTTTACGTCGATACGGACGAAAAAATGAGCATGTCGTATCCGATTTTACAATTGACGAATCAAATAAATCCGTCACCATGGAAGGGTATCCGATCGATTTGACACGGATCGAATTCGATATCTTTTGGCTTCTGGTTAAAAATCGGGGCAAAAACCTCTCCCGCGATCAGATTATCGGTTCATTAGGGCTGGGTGACGAGATCAAACACCGCACTATCGACATGCATATCAGCAATATCCGTTTAAAAATCGGCGATGATGCCAAAGAACCCCGTTATATCAAATCGGTTTGGGGAATCGGCTACAAATTTACAGGATAAGTGATGTCGATCTTTACCAAAATCACCCTTTTATTTAGTATCAGTCTTCTCCTTATGATTGGCATAGGGTATCAAATCGATACGATCAATACTCAAAAATATGAATCTCTCATTCTCCAAAAATACATCGTAGACGGACGTAAAATATTCTCTTGGATGGCAACATCATCGGCCAATGAACTCGATACTAAACTCAAATCGATCAATTTGGCCAAAACTGCTCCGGTTCTTCCCAAAAGAATGCTCATTCGCCAACCGCATACCTTCGGTGTATTTGAAATATTTGAATCGAAAAGCGGCGATTATGTATTGCACGTGCGCTACATTGACGATGAGATGTATCTGCATGATCAGAGCTTTCAGGAAGCACAAAAAAATGGCTGGGTACTCAATGCGCTTGTTGTCGCGGATATTGCGGTATTGATCATAATTTTTATCAGTATCGTACGAATGCTCTCACCGCTTAATTCTATTGCATCCAGTATGCGTAATTTTGCCAAAGGTGCTTACCGCAGCCGCAGTGAAGTTCGATCGAATGATGAGATCGGTGAAGTGGCGCGTACCTATAATGAGATGGCACAAACCATCGAAAATCTGATCCTATCACGTCAAGAGCTTTTGCGTGATGTCGGGCACGAGTTGCGGACACCGATCGCCAGAGGGCTGTTTGCACTGGAACAGATTGAAGATTCCAAAGTCAAAGAGACGTTGAAACATTCGTTCCAAGAGCTGGATCAACTTACACGGGAACTTCTGGAAATTGAAAAACTGCAAGCGACAGACACCCTGCAATCTGAAAAATTCAGTGCGGAAACATTGGTCATGGAAGCTCTCTCGAAACTATGTCTTGTGGATGAATCGGCTGTAAAAATAGAGATAAAAAATAATTTTATTTTAGAGGGAGATTTATACTATCTTTCGCTTGCATTGAAAAATTTGATGGATAATGCTCTAAAATATACTGATCGGCTTCCTATCATCTTGGACGTCGATTTAAATCGTATTACCGTTTTGAATCACGGCAAACCGCTCGAAAAAGATTTTACTTATTTCTTGACCCCCTTTACTAGGCAAGAGAACTCTCGAACGACACAAGGATTCGGTTTAGGGCTAAATATCGTGAGTAAAATTGTAAATAGACACGGATATACACTTTCTTACGATTATAAAAACGAATATCATTGTTTTTCTATTATTGTGGAATGACGAATGATTTTAGGATTAAATTATTGAGTAGAATCGTTATGAAACAGACTATTTTTTCAATATAATCGTTTCTGAGAAAGTTCAGTGATAATAATGTAATAATTTGTGTCGAACGTATGTTATGATTAAGCATTAGTATCAAAAGATTAACTCAATATGTTAATATCGAGGACTAAAATGGTTCAGCCGATACAGTATTGGCTGAACAGATTACTTTACGCACGAAGGAACTCTTATGAAAGCTGTCGTCATGGCTGGCGGATTCGGTACACGTATTCAGCCGCTTACAAATTCTATCCCTAAACCGATGTTACCGATTATGAACCGTCCGATGATGGAACATACTATAGTGAGTTTGCGGAATTTGGGAATCAAAGAGTTCATTATCCTCCTCTATTTCAAACCAGACGTTATCAAAGATTATTTCCAAGACGGAAGCAAGTGGGGAATTGATATTACTTATGTCATTCCGGATGACGATTACGGAACGGCCGGTGCGGTTAAAAAGGCAGAAGAATATATCGGAAATGAAAACTTTATCATTATCAGCGGCGATTTGGTAACGGATTTCGATTTTCAGAAAATTTTTGATTATCATAAATCCAAACAATCAAAATTGACCATTACGCTCACATCGGTTGAGAATCCTCTGGAATTTGGTGTTGTCATAGCGAATGAAGAGGGAAAAATAGAAAAGTTCCTCGAAAAGCCGAGCTGGGGAGAAGTTTTTAGTGATACGATCAACACAGGTATCTATATCATCGAACCTGAGATTTTAGACTATATCCCAAAAAATGAAAATTTTGATTTTGCGAAAGATTTGTTCCCATTATTGATGCGAAAAGGGATCGATTTGATGGCCGGATATGCCCAAGGGTATTGGCGTGACGTAGGAAATCCTGAAAGTTACCGTGATGTATATGAGGATATCCTGAGTGGAAAAATAAAATTTGAACTTGGCGGAGAAGCAGTAAAATATCTCGATGGTGTGTTGATTTGCGAAGAAGACAATACGTTGGATGAAAGTGTTGAAGTAGTCGGTATCGTAGTGATCGGAAAAAATGTAACGGTAAAACGGGGAACGAAACTGAGTAATGTCGTTATCGGCAATAACGTCACAATCGGGAGTTCTTCTAAAGTCGCGAACAGTGTAATATGGGACGATGTTGAGATCGGGAAAAATGCCAAGCTAGACGGCTGTGTTATCTGTAATTACAATAAAATCGGTAAAAATGTGACCGCTAAATCGGGATTGATCCTAGCGGAAGGGTGTGAAGTCGGAGAGTTGGTGACGATCGAAAAAGACGTCACTATCTGGCCGAACAAAGTTATTGAAGATGCCGCAATTGTAAGCCGTAGTCTTATTCTGGGAAGCAAATACAAAAATTCAATTTTTGAACACGGGATGGTTATCGGAAAATCAAACATTGAACTCTCATGTGAAATGGCGACCAAACTGGCTGAATCGTTCGGAGCACAGCTTCCAGTCGGCTCTACCGTGTTGGTTTCCCGCCATTACGATAAAAGTTCTAGAATGTTGAAACGGGCGTTTTTAGGGGGGCTCCTTTCGTCCGGAGTCGATGTTGTTGATTATAATGCTATCCCTTCTGCCGTCATGCGGTGCAGCCTTTCGTTTCATGAAAATTACACTGCCGGAGTCCATTTCAATCAAAAACTCGATGATCCGACGAGTACCGTTATTACTTTTTATAACAATGAAGCGTTGCGTATCAATAATGATGTCGCGAAAAAAATAGAAAAAGCATTTTTCAAAGAGACGTTTCGTCGTGTTGACTACACTCAAATAGGACAGATTTTTCCTCTTGATCATAAACGTGAATATCATGAATATAAAAAAGGGATGGAAACTGTATTGCAGTCACATCGTTTTAAATGTCTTGATTGCCGTATTGCAGTAGATGTGATGCATGGATTGGCATCAGAAGTCTTCCCAACCATATTAAATGACTTGGGTGTTGAACACATTATGTTTAACGCCTATGAAGATGAACAGCGGCTGGCGAACATCAATAATACGGCAAAACGCTCGTATGATGATATAGGAGCCGTAATTCGGGCACTTAAACTGGATGCAGGATTCGTCCTTTTCCCGCATGGACAACGTATTGATATCATCAGTGATGAGGGTGTTTTGCTTACCAAACAAACATCATTGTATGTAGTGTTAAGTTTGCTCAACATGGAAGCAAAAGCATCCGGAAAGAAAATGAGAGTTTTCCTCCCGACATGGGCAGCAGATATTGTTTATTTTGATCACCTTGAGATTGAACGGGGACAATATGCGAATTTCAAAGCATCAAAAATGAAGACGTATGATTTGGTCGCAACGGGAGAGGGGAATTTTACCTTTACCGAATTTGCAACCCACAGAGATTCGATGTATGCAACGCTTAAAATCTTGGAGATGATCGTAGCACACGGTGTAAAACTTTCTGAAATTATCAAATCATTGCCTCATTTTTTCTATACAACGATTCAGCTTCCGTGTACGCAGGCATTAAAAGGCAAAATGATGCGCAAGTTCCTCGAAGACTCGAAAGGAAAAGAATCTTCTACACTCGATGGAGTCAAAATATGGTTCGATACCGATGATTGGGTTCTGATGATTCCGGATCAATACAACGATTCTTTGAATCTCACGATCCAGGCGAAAAATAATGAAAGAGGAGAACATTACGTGCAACTGTATACGGCAAAAATCGAGGAGTGGTCTAGAGCGTAATGGAAACTCAACCCCTTAGTCTCTCTTTTTTCTGGCATATGCATCAGCCCGATTACAGGGGGAGCGACGGGGTTATGAAAATGCCTTGGGTATTTTTACACGCTATTAAAGATTATTATGAAATGCCGTGGTTGATGAGCCTCTATCCGGGCCTCAAGTCAACATTCAATCTCAGTGCTTCATTGATCGAACAGCTTCGTCTTTATAGTGAACCTTTAAAATATGATGCTTTTCTTGCATTATGGATGAAGCATCCTGGCGATTTAAGTATAAGTGAGCGAGAATGGGTTATTAAACTCTGCACCTCAACGCAATTTGAGACGATGGTACGTCCGATAGAACGCTATAGTGAATTGTATTATCTGGAAGTTTTTTCGGACGAAGAGCTGATTGATTTAGAAGTGGTGTTTTTCCTCGCTTGGTGTGGAAATTATCTCCGAACCCAAAATGATCGTGTCAAAACCTTATTTTTGAACAAACAAGGCTACACGCAAGGGGACAAAAAAGCGTTGCTTGATTCACTGAGCGGTTTTGTCCAAGAGATATTGCCGTTATATGCCGATCTGCAGCGAAAAGGGATTATATCCGTTTCAACGACTCCCTATTTCCACCCGATATTGCCGTTGTTGATCGATATGGAGAACGGCTCACGCGCCAATCCGGCAACACAGCTGCCTGCGACCGCTTTTCCTCTGGTCGAAGACGCACGCGAGCATGTGGCACGCTCGATTGCATTGTATGAGAGTGTATTTCAATGCAAACCGAGCGGTTTTTGGCCGGCTGAAGGTGCGGTCGATGAGAAAAGTATTGCTTTGTATAAAGAATTCGGGATAAAATGGATTGCAACGGATGAAGCGATATTGCATCGTACTCTTCAAAACAATTCGCCATCATCTCATTATAAGCCTTACAAATTCGATGGAGTTACAATCGCTTTTCGTGACCATGGGCTAAGTGATCTGATCGGATTTGAGTATCGTCATATGGAAGGGTCGAAAGCGGGCAGCCATTTTATGGAGGCCCTTCATCAGATCGCGCTTCGAGAAAAAACCCCCCATATTTTTGTCATAGTAGACGGGGAAAATGCATGGGAATTCTATCCCAATAACGGATTGGATTTTTTCAATGGTTTGTATGGAGCATTGTCCACTGTCTCATGGTGTAAAACCGCGACGTTGGACGAGGTGTCACGCGAATCCAAAATTACGGTGTTAGATCATATCACTCCCGGAAGCTGGATACACGGAACGTTCGATACATGGGTAGGACATCCTGAAAAAAATCGTGCGTGGGAACTTATCTTCGAAACACGCAGAGCTGTGGAACAGTACGGCATCAATAACAAAATATCGGAAGAGATTCGGTACCATTTGCTTGCATCGGAGTGCAGTGACTGGTTTTGGTGGTATGGTGAAGATCATTTCACGGAGTTTTCATTAGAATTTGATGCATTGTTTCGAGAACATTTAATACAGATTTATCGTTTGATGGGGAGAGAGATACCATCGCATTTATGGGATACGATCATTTCGGATGCAGCATTAAAACCCACAACCCGAAAACCGCATAACATGATTTCCCCGCTCATCGGTAACCCAAACAGCCCCTTTTTCGAGTGGGTCGGATGCGGTGTTATCGATGAGCGAGGGGGCTTTTCGACAATGGATCGAATACGCGGCCCTATTGATATTATTTACTATGGCTATGACGACACATCCCTCTATGCGGCATTTGTCGGACTTGTTACCGGTTCACGTGATATGCAAGTCGCTGTAACCATTCAAGAAACAGAGCAACGTATAATACTTGAACCGAAGAGTGTTCGAAACCGTTTGGAATTTTCACTCTCACGCGAATTTTTTGATGCAAATACTTCATTGCATTTACGGTTTGAATTGCTGCAGGAAGAAACTGTGATCCAGACGATGCCTGCAAACGGATTTTTAGTCCTTGAACTGGATGAACACTTTACAAACGACTGGTTTATATAGGAGAAAGTATGAAGACATCATTGCTGTTTGGGATCCATATGCATCAGCCTGTGGATAATTTTGAATGGGTTATCGAACTGGGGATAAAAACCTGCTATGAACCGTTTTTCGAGGTGATGAGCCGATATCCCGAATTTAAATTTTCGGTTCATTGCAGCGGTTGGCTGATGGAACGAATAGAGCAATTGCGTCCCTCACTGTATAAGAAAATAGTCATGCTCGCAAAAAATGGGAGCATTGAATTTTTCAGTGCGGGGTATTATGAACCGATTCTGAGTGTCATCCCCTCAGACGACCGGGTAGCGCAGATAGGACGGTTGAACGATTCGATCAAAGAGCGGTTTTCACAAGCTCCGCAAGGGTCATGGCTTACCGAACGGGTATGGGAGTCTGCTTTGATCCCCGATCTGGACTGTGCCGGAATCAAATATACGGTGATGGATGATTACCATTTTCAATGTGCCGGATTTGAGAAAGAGGTATTGGACGGTTACTTCATGAGTGAAGAGGGCGGAGTTCCGATGGGACTTTTCCCGATCAGTCAAAAACTCCGCTATGCAATACCGTTTTTAAACGTCGAGAGTGCTATTCGCGCAATCAAATCGTATAACCGTGAGAACGATTCGGCAGCAATTATTTTTGATGATGCGGAAAAATTCGGTATGTGGCCAGGAACGCATGAGTGGGTCTATGAAAAAGGGTGGCTGCAAAAATTTGTCCAAACGGTATTGGCCGATGAGTCGATTGAAACACGCCATTACGGCGAGTATTTCAAGTCCCATCATCCTCGCGGTATTGCCTATCTGCCGAATGTTTCGTATTACGAGATGGGCGAATGGAGTCTAAAAGCCGACGATGCGCTGGCTCTTGAAGCATTGAAAGAGGAGATGGGACTGGAGCGCTACGAGCGTGAAGGGGTAAAGTTTCTCAAAGGGGGAACGTGGAAAAACTTTTTTGTAAAATATCCCGAATCCAACCGATTGCACAAACGGACCATCGAACTATCCCGTGCGTTTCATGCGGGAGAGGGGGATTTTGAACTCCCTTTGCATAAAGCCCAAACAAATGATTCGCTCTGGCATGGGGTGTTCGGAGGACTTTATCTCCCTAATTTGCGGGACAACGCATATACCTATCTTATCGAGTGTGAAAATATCCGCTACGGTAAGAAAAAAGTATTGGTCAGTGATACCAACGAACTCGACGGTTATCCGAAATATAAGTCGGTCACATCAAAACTGATTTCCCGTTTCGATGCAACGCACGGGGGACAGCTTGTGGAACTTGATATTCGGGATAAGTGTTTCAATTATCAAAATACTTTGACCCGACGTAAAGAGGCATACCACAAGCGATTGTTTGAAGCACCGCGTGAAAAATCGGCTCCCGTAGAAGAGGGGATTGATACGATCCATCATGCCAGCGCTTCATTCGACGATTCGCTTCGTGATGCCATCATCTACGATTGGTATTTGAAAAATTCGTTTATCGATCATATCAGTGATGAACATTTTAACAGTGAGTCGTTCCGTCATTGCAATTTCCGTGAGTACGGTGATTTTGCCAATCAGCCTTTTGAATCCTCTATGGGTAAAAACCACATCACATTTGTGCGTAACGGCGGATTGTACAACGACACGAAAGCGAATACAAAGCTAACCAAGAATTTTTCATTCGGTGCGGATACCATTGATTTTACAATGACGTTGGAGAGTGAGGCGACAGGGAGATTTGCGTATGTGATGGAGCATAATTTCCATTTTTCCGATTATGATATGCTACGGATCAACGGTATACCGCTTGAAGAAAATGGAAGTATCGAACATATCCAAAGCTTTGAGATGATCGATACTGTTTTAAAGAAAAAAATCACCTTCCGTATGGATAAACCTTTTAATGCCCACTATTTTCAACTTCAGACACTGTCTCAAAGCGAACAAGGATTCGATCTGAGTGTTCAAGGTCTTAGTATTGCATTTGTTTTTGACTTCGATACCTCATTGAGTGTAGAAGGTACACTGGAGATAGCCCGTGTCTGAAATACGTTATGACCGCATGAACGATACCCATGTCATTATTGCTCCCGAACGTCTTCAGCGTCCTAATAATATCAATGCGGATGCATTAGGTTCATCAGAGCTCTTTTGTCCGTTTTGCGAGGGAAACGAATCTGCAACTCCCAAAGAGATTTTTTCGATACGCGAATCCGACACTCTCAGTAATAAACCGGGATGGCAAACCCGGGTCGTTCCCAACCTCTATAAAGCGGTTGCAATCGAAGCACCACATCAACACCATGCCGGAACTTTCGAGTATTGGGACGGCTTCGGTGCGCATGAAGTGATTATCGATACCCCGAAGCATCATCTCTCAATGACTCAATGGAATCATCATGAAATGCTCTCATGGCTTAAAACACTGCGTCAAAGGGTAGATGATTTACGACGCGATCACCGTATAACCTTTATCTCCCTTTTTAAAAATGAAGGCTACGATGCCGGTTCAACCCAAAGCCATTGTCATACGCAGTTGATCGGACTACCGCTTGTTCCAAAATCCCAGCGTGATTTTTACCGTCGAAGTCGTGAGTATATGCAGCACTATAATCGCTCTTTAATGGAATCGATCATCAATGATGAGGAGGAAGCTGAGGTACGGATGATCGAAAAACGGGGCGACTTCAGCGCTTTTTGTCCTTTTGCCAGCAGTTATCCCTTTGAGGTTATGATCGGATCGAAAAAATGTGTCGGCCAGATCGATACTGTGAGTGATGAACATTTGGATGAACTTGCATCTTTGCTTGTTGCAGTGATGGAAAAACTATCTGGGCAGTTGAGCAAATTTGCCTTTAACCTTTGGGTTTCGACACCGCCGTTAGGGGATGAATCACACGCATGTGACGCACATCGTCTGATCGTTCGAATAATGCCCAGAATCTATCGGTTCGGCGGGTTTGAAATCAGTACGGAGATGATGATCAATCCGGTGGAACCGGAATTGGCGGCAAAACTTTTACGAGGAGATAATCATGGCTAAAAGAGTGTTGTTCGCGGCAAGCGAAGTCTATCCATTTGCAAAAACCGGGGGGTTGGCAGATGTAGCGCACAGTCTTCCCAAGGCTTTAAGCAGTCGGTATGATGTTCATGTCATACTACCTTTGTATCGCTCGATTGATCGGAATAAATATGATATCACTCTGCTGCATGAACCTTTTAACATTGAGATGGGTGGGGAAGAGTATACGATAGAGATATACGGATGTTTGTTCGAAGGGGTAGAGTGCCGTTTTGTGTATGCTCCGTTGCTGTGCGAACGTGATTATCTCTACGGCCCGCCTGAGTGCGGTTATGAAGACAATGCATTGCGCTTCGGACTCTTTTCCCATATCATCGCTGCATTGCTTAGAAGTGAACACTACGACATCCTCCATCTCAACGATTGGCAGTGTGCTTTGGCCGCATTATTGATACGCGAAGATCCGATGATACCGACCAAAACGCTTTATACGATCCATAATTTGGCATATCAAGGGGTGTTTGAAGCGGATGTCTTGGAACAGATAGGGGTCGATAGCCGCTATTTTACGCTGGATGCAGTTGAATTCTACGGCAAAGTCAATTTCATGAAAGCGGGAATCGCATATGCCGACTTTATTACAACCGTCAGCCCTACCTATGCAAAAGAGATTATGACCCATGAATTCGGATGCGGTTTGGAAGGATTTTTAAGCTTCCATAGCCGAAAACTTCAAGGGATACTCAACGGTATCGATCCGGAACATTTTTCTCCTATGAGTGACACTGCACTGGTGAGTACGTATAAAAATGTCAAAGGGAAGAAGTCTTCTAAAAGCGATATTCTAAAACAGTTCGCTCTTAAAGGGGCCACGAAACCGCTTTTTGTTTTTATCGGTCGTTTTACCGGACAAAAAGGGGTCGACCTGCTGATCGAAACACTCCCGAAAATGGCAGCGCTGGAATGCAATATCGCCATTTTAGGCGATGGTGAAGAAGAGTATTCCACGGCGTTAAATGCCATCGCACAGAGTCATAAAAATGTCAGTCTGCATGTGGGATATGATGAAGCATTATCGCACCGCATGTATGCAGCGAGTGATTTTCTCCTCATGCCCTCATTATTTGAGCCGTGCGGGCTGAATCAAATGATTGCGTTTGCATACGGTTCATTACCGGTAGTGCATCGAGTCGGCGGATTGGCCGATACCGTGAAAAAATTTGAAAACTACAAAGAGGGGAGTTCGGTTGGGTACGGAATCGTATTTAACACGCCTGCTTCACGCGCTCTTCTTTCAGCCGTCCAAAAAGCGTGTGAGCTCTATATCGATAAGAAAAGATTTGAAGAGATTGCCAACCACAACATGGAATGCGATTTCTCCTGGTCTGAGAGCGCAAAAGTGTATAGTCGTCTGTATGAGAGTATATCGAAGTAAAAAAACTTTATAATTCATAATAAGATGAGCGCATTAAAAGGAAATTGATGGATAAACTAAACATTTTGATCGCTGCTTCAGAGGTTGTACCGTTTGCCAAAACAGGCGGTTTGGCGGATGTGGTCGGTGCATTACCGAAAGCACTGCGTGCTCTGGGACATGATGTTCGGGTTGTGATGCCGCGGTACTATGTCGTAGATCGGGA
The DNA here is from genome assembly GCF_028681615.1 of Sulfuricurvum sp. Lineage (NCBI taxonomy): Bacteria > Pseudomonadati > Campylobacterota > Epsilonproteobacteria > Campylobacterales > Sulfurimonadaceae > Sulfuricurvum > Sulfuricurvum sp. The sequence goes on along the minus strand of NZ_JAQUHV010000005.1, from coordinate 105,054 downwards.
AAAATACGCTCTGACACCTATGGAAGGTTCTCTCGGGGTACCGATGGGAATTATGGGCGAAGAGTGGGCTGCGGTCTATGAGGGGCTATTACCGGGAAGCGATGTTCCTGTCTATTTCATTGAGCATGAAGGCTATTTCGGGCGAAAAGGGTTGTACGAAGAGGACGGATTCAGTTTTAACGATAACGACAACCGGTTTATCTTCTTTTCCCGTGCCGTCATGCAGTTATCTAAAATGATCCGTTTTCATCCTGATGTGATCCATGCCAATGACTGGCATACGGCTGCGCTTCCTGTAATGCTCAATACACTGTATACCTACGATCCGGATTTCGCTTTTACGGGATCTTTGCTCACAATCCACAATCTTCAGCATCAAGGAAGGTTCTATAAGGGGCTAATGGACGTCCTCGGAATCGGATGGGATCATTTCTATGAACTGGAAGAATATGATGGGGTCAATCTTCTCAAAGGGGGGATTACTCATGCGGATGCCATTACTACCGTCAGCCGAAAGTATGCCGATGAAATCCGTACTCCAGAATTCGGATGGGGATTGGAAAATCTGATCGACCATGTATCGTATAAACTCTACGGGATACTCAACGGGATCGATTATGAAGAGTGGAGCCCTGCGGAGGACACCTTTATTTCGCATACATTCGATGTTGGGGATATGAGCGGTAAAGCACTTTGTAAAGAAGCATTGCAGGAGTCGTTTCATTTACCCAAAAGAGCGGATGTTCCCCTGATCGGTTTGGTTGGTCGGCTCGCGGAGCAAAAGGGGATTGAACTCTTGGCACATGCGATTTGGAAGCTTTTGGAAATGGATATTCAGATCGTTATGCTCGGTGCCGGAGAGAAATGGGCGGAACATTATTTCAGTGATATTGCCCATAAACACCCCGATAAATTCGGCTGCTTTATCGGATACCGAAATGATCTTGCCCATCAAATCGAAGCGGGAAGCGATATGTTTTTGATGCCGTCTTTGTTTGAACCGTGCGGTTTGAATCAGATATACAGCCTCCGTTACGGGACATTGCCGATCGTACGTGCTACCGGCGGGTTGGATGATACGATCGAAAACTATCAAAACGACCAAACGCACGGGACGGGATTCAAATTTTACGATGCGTCAGCCGATGCGCTTGTCAATACCGTCGGATGGGCAGTTCATACATGGTACAATGACCGCAGAGGATTTGAACAAATGCAGAACAATGCCATGCACAAACGATTTGACTGGAACGGCTCCGCACTCGAATACGAAGCACTGTATTACAAGATTTCACAGGGGAGAAGAGGGCTATGAACAACCAAAATCACCCCATCAGTTATGAGGTCTCCAGACTGAGCGAGATGGATATCTATCTCTTTAAACAAGGGACGCATACAAAGCTCTACGATAAACTCGGCGCTCATGTAATGGTGCATGAAGGGAACGCCGGTGTATATTTCGCAGTATGGGCTCCCAATGCATCCTATGTCAGTGTGCGCGGAGATTTTAACCATTATAATACTTCATCGCATCCTTTGCAACTGCGCTCAGACGAATCGGGAATATGGGAAGGTTTTATAGAGAACGTAGAACAGGGCCTCACCTACAAATATCATATCGTTTCCAAATTTCATAATATCGTCCATGATAAAAGCGATCCGTTTGCATTTTACAGCGAACAGCCGCCAAAATCGGCTTCTCGTGTCTGGAGTCTGGAAGGATATGACTGGAAAGATCAACATTGGATGCGAGAGCGTCATCTCAACAATGCCCATGATGCACCGATCAGTGTATACGAGATGCATCTGGGCTCATGGCGTAGAAAGGTAGAGGAAGATAACCGTCCTCTGAGCTATCGGGAACTCTCTACGGAGCTAGTGAACTACTTAAAAGAGATGAACTATACCCATGTCGAGTTCATGCCTCTGAGCGAGTATCCGTTTGATGGTTCATGGGGATATCAGGTTGTCGGCTATTTCGCCGCGACGGCACGTTACGGGACACCTCAGGACCTCATGTTTCTGATCGATGTCCTGCATGAAAACGGTATCGGCGTGATCATGGATTGGGTACCGTCGCATTTTGCGGTCGATATGCACGGGTTGATCAATTTTGACGGTACGGCACTTTATGAGCATGATGACCCGCGTCAGGGATACCATCCGGAATGGGGAAGCATCATCTTCAATTACGGACGTAATGAAGTACAGTCATTTTTGATCAGCTCCGCGATGTTTTGGCTCGATCGTTATCATATTGACGGTATCCGTGTCGATGCAGTCGCTTCAATGCTGTATCTCAATTATGCGAGAAAAGAAGGGGAATGGATCCCTAATGTCTACGGCGGAAACGAGAATCTTGAGGCGATAGAGTTTTTGAAAAAACTTAATGTCAGCGTATACGGGGAGTTCAGCGATATTATGATGATTGCCGAAGAGTCGACTGCTTATCCGATGGTGACCCGTCCTGTGAGTGTCGGGGGGCTTGGATTCGGTTTCAAATGGAACATGGGGTGGATGCATGATTCACTGAAATACATGAGCTATGATCCGATTCATCGTCAGCATCACCATCATCAGCTGACATTCAGTATGTGGTACGGATTTGATGAAAACTTTATGCTTCCGCTGAGTCATGATGAGGTCGTTCATATGAAAGGTTCCCTCATTAATAAAATGCCGGGAGATGTCAACCAAAAATTCGCTCATCTCAGAACACTTTTTGCCTATATGACGGCACATCCGGGTAAAAAGCTTCTTTTTATGGGGGGAGAGATTGCACAATATGCCGAATGGAATTTTGAACGTTCTCTTGATTGGCATTTGTTGGACAACCCGATGCATAAAGGGTTGAATAAAATGGTTTCGGATCTTAACCGTCTTTACCGTGATGAGCGAGCCTTACACATGTATGATGTGATGCGTGAGGGATTTGAATGGATAGACGATCGTGACTACAGCCACAATTGTCTCAGTTTCGTCCGTAAAAGTGATAATCCCGCAGATGATATCTATGTGGTGTGCAACTTTGCAGATGCAACGCGTGAAAACTATCACATGGGAGTCCTAAGTGAAGGGGAATATGTGGAGATATTTAACTCTCAATCCTCTGAATATCACGGATGGAGTATCGGAAATCACGAACCGCTTCAAACGTTTCAAACATCGACACACGGGCGGGAACACTCCATTTCTATGACATTGCCTCCGCTTGGGGTTGTATATTTGAAACAAAAAAAAGCCGATAAATCGTTACAATAATCTTATTAAAGCTAATGAAAAGAAGAAAATATGATTCTCCATGATTACGAAATTGACCCAAAGTACTCTACCAGTGTTGCCTATTTTTCAATGGAGTTTGCAATCCATCAAGCGCTCAAAACGTATTCGGGCGGATTGGGATTCTTATCCGGTTCCCATATGCGAAGTGCCTACGATCTACGTCAAAATGTCGTCGGTGTCGGGATATTATGGAGCTTCGGCTATTACGATCAGTCCCGACATGAAGATCGCAGTTTGGAAATGGAATTTATCCGAAAACATTACTATTTTCTCGAAGACCTCGGAGTGCAGGCGATCGTCAACATCCATTCAAAAGATGTTCATGTCAAAGCATTTTACTTGCCGCCTAATGTTTTCAGTTCCGCTCCGGTCATTCTTCTCTCAACCGATATTCCGGAAAATGACTTTTTAGCACGAACCATCACTCATAAACTTTATGATGCGAATGAAGAGACTCGTATATCCCAAGAGGTCGTTTTGGGTATCGGTGGGGTAAAAGTACTGGAAGCATTGAGACAAAAGATCGATATCTATCATATGAATGAAGGGCATGCACTTCCATTGGTGTATGAGCTCTATTCGAAATATCGGGACATGAACGAGGTAAAGAAACGGGTTGTATTTACAACGCACACCCCTGAAGATGCGGGAAATGAACAGCATAATATAGATTTACTTCATAAATTCGGTTTTTTTAACGGGTTGGAATTGGATACTGTTCGTTCTATTATGCTTATGCATGAAGAAAATAATTTTAACCTCACGGTTGGGGCCTTGCGATCATCCAAGATTACCAATGCCGTCTCAAAAATGCATGGTGAGGTTGCAAACCGTATGTGGGAACATTGTGCCGGAAGATCGGAAATCATCCATATTACCAATGCCCAAAACAGACGTTTCTGGTCGGATAACGGGATGCTTGCCGCATTGGATGAACACGAAGATTATGCTTTGACAGGACGCAAAAAACACCTCAAACGCAATTTGTTTAATGTGGTCGCCGATCAGACGGGTAAAATGTTCAACCCTGATATTTTGACGATTGTTTGGGCTCGTCGTTTTGCCGAATACAAACGTCCGGGATTGCTCAAACACGATTTTGCCCGTTTTAAACGTCTGTTGGAACGCACCGAAAAACCGATTCAGGTCATTTGGGCAGGTAAGCCGTATCCGTTTGATACTAATGCCGTCAATGCGTTTAACGAACTCATCTATATCAGTCACGGAATCAAAAATATGGCAGTTCTCGTAGGATACGAGCTTGAGCTCTCCCGTACCCTCAAAAAAGGCTCTGACATATGGCTAAACACGCCGCGTGTCTCACGTGAAGCGAGCGGTACGAGCGGTATGACGGCGAGTATGAACGGTTCGATCCATTTTTCAACGGATGATGGTTGGCATCCGGAATTTGCCAAACACGGATTCAACGCCTTTACGATTCCTCCAATCGACCACAGCACTCCGATCGAAGTACAAGATCATGAAGATAACAAAAATCTGATGGATATTCTTGAAAATGAGATCATACCGATGTATTACGACCGGCCTGAACAATGGTGTCAAATGATGAAAAATGCGATGAGGGATGTTATTCCTGCATTCGACTCTGGACGTATGGTGCATGAATATTATGTTAAAATGTATAATTGCTGATGAATTCTTTTATTATATTTGCTATACAATAGGCAAAATTTATTATAACAAAATTTAAAAGTGAGTGTGTATGATCAAGATTATAAATACCGAAGAGTTTTCCTATTTTTTACGGGTCAATCGAAATGAGATCATTAAAAAATGGATGGCTAAAAATGAGGTACAAAATGTACTTCATCGTCACTCTTTGCCTATAATCGAAAAGAATACCCATCTGTTTTATGAGTTCTGCGATTGTTTTATCAGTGTGATCGAATGGCGTGCAACGGTTTCGGAGTGTCATGTAAAGATCGAATTCCTACAACTCTTAAACAACTATAATGTAACCACGGCAGATCTTTTTACATTAATTACAAAACTCAAAAATGCGATAGAAGAGATCATCTTTGAAAACGGAAATCTCTCATTTGCACTGCAAAGCGAAATTGACTCTCTTACATTGCAAATGGCCAATGATCTGGCAACAAATTTTGAGATTATTATTAGCGGAAACCAAAATTATAAAAGTGAAAACTCCAATCTCCTGGCTGAATATAAAAAAGCGGTCGATTTAAGCAATATCGTCTCAAAAACGAACCCGAAAGGGGTAATCACTTATGTCAATGATAAATTTTGCGAGATATCCGGTTACAGCAGAGATGAGCTTGTCGGAAAACCGCATAACATTATCCGTCATCCCGATATGCCAAGAGAAGCGTTTAAAGATTTGTGGGACACTATCAAAGCTAAAAAAAGCTGGAACGGTGTAGTCACCAATATGAAAAAAGAGGGTGGGCAGTACATCGTCGATACGACGGTTATCCCGATTTTGGATGTTGACGGCGATGTTGTGGAATATATCGCGATACGCCACGACATCACCGAACTCGAAGAGACAAAACAACAACTCAAAAACATCAACAAAGCGATGAAAAACAAGGTTGACGAACTCTATTCGATGACCAATACGTTGGAACAAAAAGCCTATAAAGATAATCTCACCGGGATCAATAACCGTGAAAATTTCGAAGATATTTTTGCCATCGAGATCGCAAATGCAAATCTCAATAATGTACCGTTGAGCCTCATCATATTCGATGTAGATAATTTCAAGCTTGTTAATGACACCTACGGACATCAAGCCGGTGACATACTCCTCAAAGACGTAGTGAATTTGATCGAGAATAATATTAAAAACGGAGATATTTTTGCACGATGGGGAGGGGAAGAGTTTGTTATTTTAACCCCTACTACGGATCTTAACGGTGCGTATAATTTGGCTGAAAATCTACGCAAACTGGTTCAAACGTATGTATTCAGGTATGTCGAAAATACGTTGACCCTCAGTTTCGGAATCGCCCAGCTTTCAAAAGATGATACGAAAAAATCCCTTTTTGAAAAAGCGGATAAAGCGATGTACGAGGCTAAAAAGAACGGTAGAAACAGAACGGAAATATATCAATCATAATTATCTTCCCGTTCGCCCTGAGCTAGTCGAAGGGTAACTTCTTCGTCATTCCCGACTTGATCGGGAATCCATCTTTCGTATCCTTTCTTTTTCATCTGCTCTCATATTTCCTAATAATTTTTGTATAATAATAGTTATTTGTTGAATTCATATATCAATCTATATGAAGTATCCAAATAGGATTTTATAAGATGACCTGAATTGTAAAGTGTATTATTATAATACATAATTAGTCGTGTAAAAGGTTAAATTAGCATGCCAGAATTACCTATAAAAGCTGATCTGTCAGAATCAGCTAATGATATTTTAAAAGAGTTAGCTTTACCTTCAGCTAGACAAGTTGGTGAAGCTTTAGGTAATGTATTTGGATTGTTTAATACTTTGACGTTACCAATAAAATTTGGAAATGTATATGCGAAAAGAAACTTTGCAAAATATGCAGAAAAACTTGAAAACATAGTGGAAGAAAATATAAAACAGGTTGAACCTGAAATTGCGATCCCAATTATGGAAAAGTTGAGTTATACAAGTAATGAAGATTTAGCCAATGTTTTTGCTAATTTACTTGCAAATGCATCGAATAAAAGTAAAGTAGATTTGATCCATCCAGGATTTATACAAAAATTAAATAGTCTTGCACCGGATGAAGCGAGATTACTTGAATACTTCAAAGAAAATCCAGGGGATATTTCTTACATAATTTTTAAAGCTGTTAATTCGACTGATGCTAGTTATCGTGAATTATCTTTGAAATTGACTGGAATAGAAAAAAAATTAAATTTAACTCCAAAACAAGTTGTTATACATTTAGAAAATTTAGTATCGTTGAGTATTTTACAAGATAATAATGGTTTATTTAGAACAGATGATGAGATATATAATAAAATAAAGAGAGAATATACAAATGATGAAGAAAGATATCAAAATGATGTTTTAAATAAAAAGTATAAACCTATGGATACATTGGATATAGATAAATCATTTTATTCAATTACATCATTAGGAAGAATTTTTATTGAAGCTTGTACAAATTAATAAATTTACTTCCACTGAAAGCTGTGGTTATAGAGCAGCTTGTTTTTACGGAAAATCAAATCCATCTGTTTTAAAATCGTACTGAGAATTTTGATGGTTTCGAGTGCGTATTCCCCTTTGTTCAGCATAACACACTCTGCTTTGTGTGCAAAGGCCACGTCGGATATTTCGGCTCGGCTGGGGATATTCGTCTTCATTTTGCTTTCCAATACCTGAGTGGCCAGGATCACGGGCATATGGGCTGCGGTGCAAAGATCGAGGATCTCCTCTTGCATATACGCCAGATTTTCAAATCCGATCTCGATTGCCAAATCTCCGCGTGCGATCATGACACCTGAATTGCCGTACTCGATAAGCGTTTCGAGGATTTGGGGCAAGTTTTCTACCCCTTTTTTCGTTTCGATTTTGGCGACGATGGCAATTTGACCTTTTTTACCCAGAAGGTCCAGTTGTTCGATCAAATCACGGATATCTTCGGGTGTTTGGGCAAAGGAGATTCCGATGATGTTTGCATAGTTGCAGATATGAGGGAGAATCTCTTTATCGCGTTCCGTGATGGCTTGGATATTAATATTGCTGTCGGGGAAATTGATCCCCTTTTCATCTTTGATACTACTCCCGCCTTCTTTGTGGGTTAAGACACTGCAATCGATATCATCTCCATAGATCGCTTCGATCAGCATCTCTATCTTTCCGTCATCGACAAAAACTCTATCGCCTACTTTAACCAAATCACCCAGGTGTTCGAGCGTACATCCGATAATCGCAGCATACTGCTTCGGTTTTTTTTCAAACGGAGGCTGATTAGCGGAGCGGATCAACACTTTTTCTCCGTAATTGACTTTTATCTTTTTGATTTTGTCGGGAGATTTTTTATATTTGAACAGGGATGTTCTGATTTTCGGACCGGCTAGATCGACGTAGATACGCAAATCTTTGCCGCTGGCGTACTGTTCGAGCTTGATCAACTCTGCCATATCGCTCCATGCCTCTGTCGAATCATGTGCGGTATTGATCCGAAAGAGATGCACTCCCTCATGCGAGAGGTTTGAAAACCAAAATTCATCGTCCATATAGTTGGAAGGGACGGTAATCATGATTTTAGTTTTATCGCTGGATGTGGAAAAAATTTCACTGTTTTTATCCATTATAGCGTGAGACTCTTCATAACTTAATGCCGCTTGTTGTACTTCGGATTGTTTGCCCAAAGCATGTGCGAGCATCTCTATTGCGACATTGATACTCGCTTCAATATGCCCTTGAGACCGCCCGAACGAGGAGAGCCCTACTTTTGTCAACTCATCTTGTAAACGTGAATAATCGTGTTTTCGAAGATTGAGATATTGTTTCATATTGAGTAATGAAACGTTGGACGATTCGATGTCGATACCGCTCATCATTTTTTCTTTTAGATCCAACAATTTGTCGAGAAGATCAGTTAAAAACAGATTTTCCATAGGTGACTCCGATTTTGGCTGGATAGATTATAATGCAAATAATACGCCAGAAATATTACAAGTGTTTTTCTGATGTCAGATGTTAAGAATTTTGGTGTAATATATGTGTAATTTGGATACTCTAAAGTTCCATAAGCTTTACAAAAGAGGCACTAGATGATTAGCAATATTATTACGATGGGTGGGGTTAAAAGCCTCAAAGATATCGACGTAACTGGAAAAAGGGTTTTGATCCGTGTCGATTTTAATGTCCCGATGGATGCGCAGTTCAACATTTCAGACGACAGCAGAATTCGTGCGGCACTCCCAACAATCAACTATTGTATCGACCATAATGCCTGTTCGATAACATTGGTGAGTCATTTAGGCCGACCGAAGGGGGGATATGACGAGCGCTATTCACTTCGCCATATTCAAAAACGACTGGAACGGTTACTCCAAAAACGGGTCGAATTTATCGATGATTTTGATACGTTGAAAACAGAGAATGCCCAGTGTTCGATTGAGCGGATATTCTTATTTGAAAACATCCGATTTTATGACGGAGAGAAAAAAAACGATCCCGAGTTTTGTAAACAGCTTGGAGGATTGTGCGATGTGTACGTAAACGATGCGTTCGGAACCTCACATCGTCGGGATGCTTCGACGTACGGGATTGCGGATTATGTCGAAACGAAAGTCGCAGGTTTTTTGATGATGCGGGAGATAGAAGCGTTTACAAAAGCGCTTGAAAATCCGATCCGTCCGATCGCACTGGTCGTCGGAGGATCTAAAATCTCTACTAAAATCACTCTGTTGACATCGGTGATGCAAAAAGTGGATAAGTTGATTATCGGGGGTGCGATGAGCAACACTTTTTTACAAGCGATCGGCTATGATATGAAAGGATCACTGGTAGAGTCTGATTTCCTCGAAACGGCGAAAGAGGTTCTTGAAGAGGCAAAACAGCATAAGGTCAAAGTCTATTTGCCGGTGGATGTCGTTATTACCGATTCGATTGATCATCCGATCGATGTCAAAGTAGTTCCGGTACAAGATGTTTTAGACGGATTTCATGCAGTCGATATCGGCCCAGCCACGTTGAAGCTGTTTAGTGAAGCGATAGAACTTTCGAATACGATTATCTGGAACGGACCGATGGGGATCTATGAGATCAATCAATTCTCAAAAGGGACGTACAAGCTCGCGACAATCATCAGCGAAAGCTATGCCTACAGCATTGTCGGCGGCGGCGATACGGCCGATGCGGTGGAAAAAGCGGGGGAGAAAGAGAAATTTAGTTTTATATCGACCGGCGGAGGGGCAAGTCTGGAATTATTGGAAGGGAAGATACTCCCCGGGTTTGAGAAACTGGATCGAAAATCATAGCGCGGAGGCTTGAATGGTTACATTTTATACCCACGAGAATGAGACTTTTAGCGCAACACTTTTAAGCCAAATCGATGCACCTTCTGAGTATAAAAATATCGTTTGGATCGATATGCTTCACTCTTCAATGGACGAAATCAAGCAGATTGAAACACTGTTTGACATTAAGATTCCTACCAAGCAAGAACGTGAAGAGATTGAGATCAGTTCACGATATTGGGAAGACAATCGCAGCATTATCATCAACTCCTATTTTTTTGTGTCATTCTTTTTTGTCGAAACTGCCAAGGCCCATTACAATGAAAGTGTCAGTTTCGTTTTGCAGGACAATATACTTTTCACGATTCGTGACAAAGAGCTTCAAGCATTTGAGATGATCCATAAGATACTGACATCCCATCCGAAAGAGCTCTACAGCGGATACGATGTCTTTATGCAGATATTTGATATCCGGATCGATCAGGATGCCGATTTATTGGAATATGCTGCCAGTGAAAGTGATGACATTCGCAAAAAACTTTTATGGGAATCTGATGGAAAATCAGAAGATACGTTACGCAAAATTTCAACCCTGCAAGGGTTTACCCTTAAGGTACGTCAATCGGTCTTTGATAAGCGTCGGATCTTGACGGCTTTGGCTAAATCCAACAAGCTTCCGCAGAACATCAAACAAGATATAGTGATCATGATCAAAGACATTAACTCATTGGTCGAGTTCATTACGATTGACGGAAACACACTCGATAACCTTCAAAATCTCTTTTTGGCACAGACGAATATCGAGCAAAATAAAATCATCAAACTCTTTACCGTAGCAAGTGTCGTTTTAATGCCGCCGACGTTGATCGCAAGTATTTACGGGATGAATTTCCATTTCATGCCGGAACTGGATTGGTCGTTAGGATATCCGATGTCGCTGATGATGATGGTGATCGCAGGAGTGATTCCGTTGATCTATTTTCGCAACCGGGGATGGTTGTAAGGGGGAGGTCAACTCCACATAATTTAACTTCATTCGATATAATCGAATTTTTATTTCCTAGGACTTTTATGACCCCCCTGATTACACTTCTCAACGAAAAAACCGGACTAAATACCAAGACGATCGCCAATATCCTTAAACTGATGGAAGAGGGTTCTACTATCCCCTTTATCGCACGTTATCGCAAAGAGATGACAGGAGGCGCAACGGACGAACAGCTGCGTGATTTTGACGCTGTATATACCTATTCAAAAAAACTGCTGGAACGCAAAGAAGAAGTAGTGCGGTTGATCAGCGAGCGTGCTCAAATGAGCGATGACCTCCGAATGCGGCTAAACAGCGCATCGACGCTCCAGGAAGTCGAAGATATTTTCCGTCCCTTTAAAGAGAAAAAAAATACCCGAGCGAGTGTGGCGATTGCCGCGGGCTTAGAACCGCTGGCCGATATGTTGGAGAGCGCTCGGTTGGAACTCACAGAGTTTACCAAGCGATCTGAATCTTTTGTAAAAGGTGCTATCACTTCGAAAGAGGATGCGATCAAAGGAGCTCAGGACATTGTGGCGGAGCGCTACAGCGATGACCCCAGAGAACGCGATCACTGGAGACGTCAGATTATGGACTATTGCGCTTTTGAAATCAAAGCGACCAAAGGGCTTAAAGAAGAAGGATTGTTTGCCAAACTCGCCGGAAAGAGCGAGAAAATAGCCTCTATTCCATCGCATCGTTATCTTGCAATTATGCGCGGTGTCAGCGAAAAAGAGCTGAATGTTAAAATAATCCTCGATATGGAACGGGTGGAAAATGCCATAGTCCGTTATCGGATTCCGAAACATGCCAAGAGTTCGCAGACTCTCTTATTAGAAAGCTACCTCGATGGGTTTAAACGGCTGCTGTTTCCTTCGTTGGAACGCGAAGTCCATGCGATGATCAAAGAAAAATCCGACGCACAGGCGATCAATACTTTTGGTAAAAATCTTGCTCAGCTGCTGGGGTCTCCTCCCGTTACAAAACGTGCCATATTAGGTGTCGATCCGGCGTATCGTACGGGGTGCAAACTCGCCGTAGTGGATGAACACGGAACGTATCTGGATCATGCTGTGATTTATCCTACCCCTCCGCAAAGCGATTTTGAGAAGAGTGCAAAAGTGATTAAACAGCTGTGTGAGCGTTACGGAATCAATGCCGTCGCTATCGGTAACGGAACGGCGTCACGGGAGACTCAGGAATTTTTTGCCCGTTTGAACCGTGATGAGGGGCTGAATCTTACGTATACCGTCGTATCTGAAGCGGGGGCATCGGTTTATTCGGCCTCTAAAATCGCCCAGGAGGAATATCCGCAGCTTGATGTAACGATACGCGGAGCGATCTCGATCGCCCAACGTCTGCGCGATCCGATGGCGGCACTGGTCAAAATCGATCCAAAGTCGCTCGGTGTGGGGCAGTATCAACACGATGTCGATCAAAAACAGCTGGAAAAAAAGCTTCATGAAGTGACTGAAGATCTCGTCAACCGAATCGGTGTCGATCCGAACAGTGCATCTGCTTCACTTTTGTCCTACGTTGCGGGAGTCGGTGCAAAACTGGCGAAAACAATTATCGACTATCGGGAACACAGCGGTGCGTTTAAAAGCAAGAAGGAACTCCTCAAAGTGAAAGGGCTGGGTGCAAAAGCGTATGAGCAGTGTGCAGGGTTCTTTCGGATACGGGAAGGTCAAAGTGTATTGGACAATACGGGGATTCATCCTGAGAGCTACGATGCGGCTAATCTCCTGAGAAAGCGATATGATCTCACCGCAATTACGACAGAGCAGATTCCTGCAATAGCACAGGAGTTGGGAGTAGGGGAAGCGACACTTCGTGATATCATTACGGAACTTCGAAAACCGGGATTCGATCCTCGTGAAACGTTGCCTCCGATCATTTTCCGCTCGGATTTGACCGATATCAAAGAACTCAAAGAAGGTTCTATCGTTTCAGGTGTTGTCCGAAATATAGCCGATTTCGGAGCATTTGTCGATATCGGGCTGAAAAATGACGGACTGATCCATATTTCACAGATGAGTGATAAACGGATTTCCCATCCGCTTGAAGTGCTGAGTGTCAATCAACAGTTGAATCATATTCGTGTCGTCGAAGTAGATGTGGTGAAAGGAAAAGTGGGATTGAGTTTAAAAAATGGATAATATCATTTATTAACATTTTTTTTATCTCCTCAAAGTTAAAATTTTTCCGTGCAGAGGTAAACCGCAAAACTAATTTCTCTGCAAATTACTCACGAAGGGGTTTATTATGTTGTTAACACGATTTGATCCGTTTAAAGAGTTGCGTACATTAGAAAAACGCATAGGTGAAGCTTTCTCATCTGATCTGTCAAAAGATGTATTTTCAAGCTTTACCCCCTCAGTCAACACAAGAGAAGGGGAATTCGCTTACCACATTGATGTGGACCTCCCGGGTGTAAAAAAAGAAGACATCAGCGTAAAGGTAGAAAATAATGTCCTTACTCTCAAAGGTGAGAGAAAAGAGAAAAAAGAGGTCAAAAAAGAGGACTATTACCAATGTGAAAGCAGTTTCGGCAGCTTTACACGCAGTTTTACAGTCCCCTCAAATGTCGATACGGAAAATATCCATGCCGAAAATAAAGATGGTGTATTAGAGATTACATTGCCGAAAAAAGAGGCTAAAAGCGAGTCCGCTAAACAAATAAAAGTGAAATAAACATTTCACACTATTTTGGAGGTAGGTAATTACCTCCAATGATTTTTTTTTCTCTCTCAAGAAGCACATATTTACTCCTATCTGTATCACGCATTCATTATTTTATTTTATATAGATATTTATTGTGCTACTTTTGCTACAATGTAGAAGTTGGAGAAATTCAATTGATCTTTTTCGCTCAGTGAAATCTTCAGCATTCTTAACTAAGAGGAGTTACTATGTCAACAATACTCATTATTATCGCTGATTTGCAGCGTTTTAAACTCTTTACTATTAAAGAAGACCCTATGGGAAGGAAATCAGTCGAACTTGTACAAAGTATTGACAGTCTTGAAACCCATGAACGGTTGAGAGAAAAAGTCTCAGACCGAAAAGGTAATTTCCAAGGGGTTGGAGCCAGTGGATCGGGTGAAAACCATAACTTGGCAATCGAAGAAGAACATCGTCGAATCAAAGAGATTGCATCACAAATTACTAAGAACCTCCAAGAATACAGCTATGATGCGTGGTACTTTGCGGCACCGAAAGCAATCAATCATCAAATCGTCGATTTGATCGATCCCACAATCAAAAGCACAATGACGATCAATCTTCATTCCGACTTGACCAAAATCCCTGATGATCAATTACTGGAGCATTTCAAGGAATAAAGCGGAAAAGACACTTTGTAAAAGGAGTCAGGATGTCATCATTAGCATGGTTGTCTAAAAAAATGGAGGATGGCAGGATCGCATGTGAAGCGTGCAATCAACATTGTAAACTCTCTGAGGGTGAATACGGTATCTGCGGAATCCGACAAGTAAAAGGTGGGGAACTGCAGCTTTTGACCTATGGTCTGGCTGCGGCAGTCAATGTAGATCCCATCGAAAAAAAGCCGATGTTTCATGTGTTACCGGGATCTAGGGTATTTTCATTCGGGACAGTCGGGTGTAATTTTTCCTGCAAATTCTGTCAAAATGCCGATATTTCCCAGTACCCGAAAGAACATCATCACGAAATTTTCGGACGTCCCCTTTCGCCGCAGCAAGCCGTTGATTTGGCATTGGAGTACAAATGCGACAGTATCGCCTACACTTACAATGAACCCGTCGTTTTTTTCGAATACACGTATGATACCGCTAAACTCGCCCACGAAGCGGGACTGAAAAATATCTACGTTACCAGCGGTTATGAAACGCACAAAGCTATCGATACGATCGCCCCATACTTGGATGGAATGAATATTGATATCAAGGGATATGATCAATCGTTTTATCGCAATATTTGCGGTGCATCGCTCAAACCGGTATTGGATACAATCGAATATGCCCATAAAAAAGGAATATGGATTGAAACAACGACCCTTTTAATTCCCGGATACAACGATTCGGATGAAGAGATCCGTGCTATTGCCGAGTTTCAATCTGCGCTCGATCCCTCTATGCCGTGGCATATCAGCGGATTTCACCCGATGTACAAAATGCAGGATGTTCCTAGAACTCAGGGTTCTACGCTTCGACGTGCGTATGAGATCGGTAAAAAAGCCGGATTAAAATATGTTTATGTCGGAAACATTGATGATGAAACGAGAGAATCGACCTTTTGTCCTAAATGTTATAAACTGGTGATAGAGCGGCACGGGCATATCGGACAATATGTCACAAATCATTTGGTCAATCTTAATCATTGTCCCTATTGCGGGGCACAGATTGAGGGGATTTGGAATTAAGTCCTCTGCCATACAGGAGATGATTATTTAGTAACATATGTATGAAGCCTATTCAAAGCTATGAACCAGATTTCGATTATCAGAAGGATAAATGCGGCAGCAAGGAGAGGAGGTAAAGAAATTGCCTCAAATGCCAGCATACGTCGTAAAAATGGAGTCATAAAAACGCTTATCAAAAGAAGTGTAACACTGCCGAACATATACAGAAGCCAAGGGTTACGAGGTTCTCTAAAAGGGCTATTGTCACTGTTGGCAAGAACCAGAAGAAACAATCCGAAAACCAGTGCAGAAAAGAGGGTAATATGTATGGTGTTAATGAGCCATCCCATTTGAAGCAATACGTGATAAGCAAGAAGCAAAATGAGTGCGAAACCGGTTCCTTGAACCAAAGCGAATCCTATATTATTTGCGCTAAACGGTGTTGATTGTATATCTCTGGGAGGACGTCGCATAATATTAGCTGCCGCAGTCTCAGCTTCAAAAACAATTGCACATGCCGGATCGATCAGTAATTCGAGCAGTACGATATGAACAGGCATCAATAATACTGGCCAGTGTAAGAGGGCCGGAACAAGGGTCAAGGCAATGATGGGAATATGGACGGCAAAGACGAAACGTGTTGCTTTTGTAATGTTGTCATAAATATTTCTCCCTTGACGGATAGCGGCAACGATGCTTGCAAAACTGTCATCCAATAGGATAATGGCGGCAGCTTCACGTGCCACGTCAGTACCACGTTCACCCATTGCAATGCCTACGTCGGCTGCTTTCAGAGCCGGTGCATCGTTGACACCGTCTCCCGTCATACCAACAACATTGCCTTGTCTCTGTAGAATTTGCACGAGACGAAGCTTTTGTTCAGGCTTCATACGGGCACATATGTCGGTTTCATGCAATCGTACAATCAAACTTTCATCGTCCAGTCTGGAAATTTCATCACCCGTTATGACATTCGGACGTTCGGATAGCCCGACTTGTTGTGCGATAGTACGTGCGGTGGCGGGATGATCTCCTGTGAGCATCAGGATTCGTATTCCGGCGTTTCGGCATTCGGCAATTGCGTCAGGGACTTCAATGCGCGGAGGATCCATAAAGCCTATAAGTCCCAAAAAGGTAAAATCAAAATCATGCTGACTTTTCGGCCAGATCGGTTCTGTTCCGCTAATTTGATATTCCCCTCTGGCAACGCCCAAAACACGAAGTCCTCGTGCCGCCATGGTCTCAACACGGGTCTGAATTTCATATCTTTGGAGTTCAGACAAGTGGCACAGATCGACGACTGCTTCGGGTGATCCTTTTGTTGCAAGCAGATGGAGAGAAGGATTGATCTGGGAAAAAATTTGGGTCATGGCCATGATATCAGGGGAAAGATCGTATTGAAATTCCGGGTAGAAATCATCATGAATGTGTTCTGTTCCGGTTAGTCGTGTATGACCGAATGATTGAATCGCTTTTTCCATAGGATCAAAGGGATCGGATGGCGTGGCCAACATGGCGAATTCGACCAATTGATGATAGGTTTCAGGTAATTCGCCCTCAAAGTCAGCGTTAAAAAAAATATCATCGATTGACAGTTCGGCAATCTGCATCCGATTTTGCGTTAATGTCCCGGTTTTGTCCAATGCGAGGATGGTGATAGCACCCAGTGCTTCAACGGCGCTGACACGGCGGGTAAGGACTTTGATTTTCGTAATATGCCAAGCACCCAGTGCCAAAAAAACAGTGAGAATAACAGGTATTTCTTCAGGCAGGGTAGCCATAGCCAGAGTAATGCCCGAAAGGAGACTTTCAAGAAAATTCCTATCATTAAACAACCAATTGATAAGAATCAAAGCAAGTGCAAATCCAATAGCTAAGATGCTTAGATTGCGGATTAGAGTACGTGAAGACTGCTGTAAACCTGATGAGACCTCTTGTGTTGATGAGAGAGATTGGCCTATATTCCCGATAGCCGTGTTGATTCCGGTCGCATGTACTAAGGCTAATCCTACCCCTTTTGTGACCACAGTACTGGCAAATAATGAATCAGACGTATCCGTTCCCTGTGTTTTTAAAGATCCGTTCGGTAATTTGTCCACGGGGACGGCTTCCCCGGTCAAAAGTGATTCATCAACCGACAGCTGTCCATTTACTAATCGCGCATCGGCGGAAATTCTATCTCCTTCATGTAAAACAAGAAGATCACCGGGAACGACATCTCGACCCGCTATCCGAATCTCAATCCCGTTACGTATGACAAGTGCACGCGGTGCTGAGAGATCGCGCAGCGATTCCAAGGCACGTTGCGTCTTGTGTTCCTGTGCCAAGGTTAT
This sequence comes from Sulfuricurvum sp., assembly GCF_028681615.1. NCBI lineage: Bacteria > Pseudomonadati > Campylobacterota > Epsilonproteobacteria > Campylobacterales > Sulfurimonadaceae > Sulfuricurvum > Sulfuricurvum sp. The sequence continues at coordinate 87,092 of NZ_JAQUHV010000005.1, read as the reverse complement.
GCCGATAACTACAAAGACGAATGAGAGTAAAAACAGTGCTTCGGCACGATCGCCCAATGCCAGATAAATACTTCCGGCAACGAGAAGCATTAAAAACATCGGTTCTTTTATGACATCCAGAATAATTGAGAAAAATGATTTTGGCTGAGTTCCGGGGAGTAAATTCGGACCGTACTGAAGGAGCCTGCTTAAAGCTTCATCGTCGGTCAGCCCAATATGGTTAGATTCATTTTCCATTTTTGCTCAATTAGTTCATACAATGTAGAACTGTAGTATAGATGTGTTCTCGTATTACTATAAATGATAGCAGAATAATAAAAATATTGGATAAAATAACTCTAAAATCGTTCTCAGTAAAACTGATCAAGAGTGGATGTTGACGAATGAAAATTACAAGTGTATCGGAACTGTTTAGCGCTTTTGGCTCTTCTGAAAACGGGTTGAGTGATGAAGAGGTAAAAAACAGACAACTTCAGTATGGATGCAATGCTCTCCCTAAAATTCCTATCATTCCGTGGTATATCAAATTATCCGCTCAATTTACCCACTTTTTTGCCCTTTTACTTTGGATAGCCGCCGTCATCAGTTTTATCATCGCATTTTTTGATCCATCATCCAATATGCTGCCGATCGGATATTCAATTATCATTGTCATCGTTTTAAACGGAGCATTCGGTTTTTATCAGGAATACCGAACCGAAAAAAGTTTGGAGGCATTGCGAAATATGCTCCCGTTACGGGTGAGTGTATATCGACATGGAATTGTAAAGATAATACTGGCTGAAGAACTGGTTCCGGGTGATGTCGTGATCTTGAATGAGGGAGATAAAGTTCCTGCCGATATGTATTTGATTGATGCACAGGATTTGTGGCTGAATGAGAGTGCACTCAGCGGTGAAAGTGAATTGGTCTCAGCTGATAAGCTGGGTAGCGATCATCCAAAAAATATCCTCTATTCGGGAACGTTCGTTGCCAAAGGGGAAGCTCGAGGATTGGTTTTTGCAACAGGAAAAGAGAGCCGATACGGAACAATCGCCGCATTGACCCAAAAAGTGGATGCCGATACGGGTCATTTGCATAAAGAGATAGCCCATATTTCAAAGATCATTGCATTGACCTCTACTGTGATCGCGGGAAGTTTGATTGCCCTCTCAGGCTTTGGTGAAAGTGAAATATGGAAAACGTTTTTATTTTCCCTCGGTGTTTTGGTAGCATTAATTCCTGAGGGACTATTGCCTACCGTGACATTGGCTTTGGCGTTCGGCGCACAGAGGATGGCATCCAAAGGATTTTTGGTTAATGGCCTCTCCGTAATTGAAAATCTAGGTGCCGTAACGGTAATCGCTACGGATAAAACCGGTACGATTACCCAAAATAAAATGGTAGTGAGCAGATGGGAAGAGGAAGCCGAACACGATCCTACACAAGAGCTTCTTGATGCAGCGCTGTTATGCAACCGTGCGGAATCGACGAAGGGCGACCCGGTTGAACAGGCGCTTTACACTTTTGCAGACCACTATTGTGATGCTGCCGCACGACGTCAAGCATATCCGCTCATCACGGAATACTCTTTTGATTATCATCTCAAAAGGATGTCCACGGTACATTCGAATGGGGATTCTTTTTCTATATTTTGCAAAGGGGCTCCGGAAGTGATTTTGAAGCTCTGCCGAGATGTGATGACACCACAGGGCAAGATAGAGATGACTCCATCCGAATACCAAAAACAGATTGACAAACACGATGCTTTGGCCGCACAGGGATATCGTGTTATCGGATTTGCATCACGAGTGAGCAAGAATGCTCTCATGTCTCGTGAAGATACGGAGCGTGATTTATGTTTTATCGGTTTTATCGCTATGGTTGACCCGTTGAGAGACGATATTAACGAAGCCGTATCAATGTGCCATAAAGCTGGGATTCGGGTATTGATGATCACGGGGGATCATCAATTAACTGCAGGTGCAATCGGGATGAGTGCCGGAATTATTACGGCGATTACGGAGGTGACTACGGGAGAACATCTCGATACTCTTCCTCCATCGGCGATTAAACGATTGTTACGTCACAATCACGTATTCGCTCGGGTATCGCCGGAACAGAAGCTTACTCTTGTGACTTTGCTCAAAGAGATGGGTGAGACAGTCGCCGTAACTGGAGACGGTGTCAATGATGCTCCAGCACTGAAACGGGCAGATGTCGGTATCGCTATGGGGTCAGGGACCGATGTAGCGAAACAAGCAGCGGATGCAGTTTTGATGGATGATCATTTCGCAACAATCGTCAAAGGGATCGAAGAGGGGAGAGCCGTGTATGAAAATATACGACGTTTCATCACGTATATGCTCTCCAGCAATCTTCCGGAAGCCGTTCCATATGTTGCTTTTTTTGCATTTTCTCTTCCGTTGGCACTTCCGGTCCCATTGGTGTTGGCGATTGATTTGGGAACGGACATCTTCCCGGGCATGGCACTCGGAGCAGAATTGCCACACAAAGACTTGATGCATAGATCCCCACGAAGCCGTAAAGAGCACATTCTGACAATGGGAGTCTATTTTAGAGCCTTCGGATTTTTGGGTCTCCTCAGTGCGGTAATGTCGATGGGACTGTTTTGGTTCTATCTCACTGCTCACGGCTGGAAGGGTGAACCGTTATCGTGGAATGACCCATTGTATCTCCAAGCGACAACATTGACCTTTGCTGCGATCGTTTTTGCCCAGATCGGTAACGGTCTCTCGTGCCGCAGCCAAAGAGAATCACTCTTTAAGATCGGAATAGGGAGTAACCGTTTTTACTGGTTCGGCGTTGCTGTTGAAATCGTAATGCTGGTACTATTGATTTTCATCACCCCACTAAGTGCGGTTTTTGCAACCGCACCGTTCGACCCGATTTATTGGTGGGCGGTTATTGCGGTAACATTGATTGTGTTAATAGCAGAAGAGATACGAAAAAAAATACAACACATTTTTTAGAAGAGAGAAATAAAATTTAGACAATCAAAGGGACAAATCGAAAGCCGGGGAACTCATCGTATATGATTCTACCGTCTCTCTTTTTTGTAATGCACCAGATGCTGTTCCGGACAGGGACGACGAGTATGCCATCAGGTTTTAGCTGATCAAAGAGTGCTGTAGGCATATCATCCGCACTTGCAGATACGAGGATACGATCATACAGTTCTCTCGGTTTACCGAGAGATGTCGGATCGGTTAGTGTGATAGAAGCGTTATGAATATCTGCTTTGGCTAAGTTTTTATTTCCGTATTCAACTAAAGACGGGACGATTTCTATCCCTTCCACAACACCGGATGATCCTACGGCCGAGGATAAAAGTGCCGTCGTCCATCCTGACCCGGAACCGATATCGAGTACTCTATTCCCAATCTGAGGGGAGAGGAGTTCGAGCATAATGGCAACGGTATAAGGCTGTGAAATAGTTTGAGCACTACCAATAGGTAATGGACGGTCTTCATAGGCATAGGGATAAAACTCTTCGGGGACAAAAAGGATACGATCGCACTTCTTGAATGAATTAATAATATTTGAGGTATGAAGTACTCCTGATGCTATCAAATGACGGATAAGATGCTCATTACCGTTCATTAAAGCTCTCCCAGGATATTTATTCTTTTTGACTTAGCATTTGATCCAAATGATAAAAAAGGTTTGGATATTTTTGTTTGATTTCACTGACGAGCCAGTCAAGATCGATGTTGACGACTGTACGGTCGGCCTGAGTTCGCGCCATTGTTTGTATACGGTCCATGGCTACTGCCCAGACATCTTCAAAATCGATAGGAAGACGCTGCCAAATCGCTTTTTCGAGTTTATGTTGGAAATTTTCACTTTGGCTGGTACTGAGAAGACGAATAAGCATCGATAATGATTCGGCAGATGACAGTGTATAAATCCGATCTCGCTCGTCCACTATGATCCACGGACGTGTTTCTTTCCAACTCCCTTGCAGCAGTTCAAGTTCTTTATGACGCTCGTCAACACCGGGCGTCATTTTGACGATAGTCATATCATGCGGATCCATACCGAGTTTGTCGGCAAGCTCTCCCAAATGAGTGGTTAAATGTTCAGGGTAAGTCACAGTAATCCTTTTATTCGCCTACAATAGTACGAGCTGTCGGATTTGCCATTAATCTCTCAATCGGGATGGATTTTCCAGTTTTCTCACAAATGCCGTAAACTCCCATATTGATACGATTTAATGCGGCATCGATTTCAGTGATTTGGGATTGGAGCTGGAAAAGAATCGCTTGGTCGGTTGTGTTGTTGATTTCAAGTTCTGCCATATCTTCAATATCGCCGATATCTTTTCCAGATTCGATACTGCTGACTTCGGCTTTGAGCAATCGCATATTTTTTTCGAGATTTGCTTTTTCTGCTTTTAAGTTGGCTTCAAAATCTTTGAGAGTAAGTTTTTTCTCTGTACTCATGATATCCCCTTTCTATAACAAAAATTTAACTCTGCTAGATGATAACAAAAAAATGCTAATAATAGATTAGAAACATTATGCTACATTTTTAGTAGAAAATTGAGTATGAAGTCTTATATTTTTGACTTAGTTGAACCATTTTGGGTACACTAAAATAACTTGATAGTGTGGACAACAGCGAATGAAACAAATGATGCAGATTTATCGTGATAATCGGGATGCCGTTGAAGGGTTTTTACTTACGACAATCACTGAAAATCCTCGACAGGAGTTCGATGATCTTCAGGTACGTAATTTTTTTAAACGGCTTCCTTGTCTTAGCGATATGTACTTAATAAATGCGAAGGGGGAACAAATTACCCCTACCTGGCATCATAATCATCACGATATGTCGTTGAAAGGTTCTGACCGTGCCTATTTTATCAACCGCATACAGTTTAATGAGAAGGGCACTTACATATCTAACCCTTATATCTGTGCCAACAGCGGTAAGCCAAAAGTTTCGGTTGCCCGAAAATATCCTGATGGCAAGATAGCGGTGTTTGATATCGATGTGGTTGCGGTGCTTAGCAAAATGCATCTGATCGACAGCAACCGGCTTATATCCAAACTTTCACTCGGTGTTTATGCCCTTTTAGGCGGAGGGTTGGTTTTACTGGCCCTCTTTTTGGGTGTATATGGATTGGTCGGGTTTGTAAAAGCATTGATAAGCTTTGGCGATGAAACATTACAGCATGTGTTCAAATCGATCATTGGAATTACTTTGGCGATCGCAATTTATGATTTGTCGAAGACGATTTTGGAACAGGAAGTCTTCTACCGCTCATTAACGGTAGAAGAGGGGACGGAATATAAAACGCTTACGAAGTTTTTGACCTCGATTATCATCGCACTCTCTATCGAATCATTGATGGTAGTGTTTAAAGTGGCGATTGACGATATTCGTAACATGAATTATGCCTTCTATCTTATCAGCGGTGTCGGTATCTTGATCGTCTCTATGGCGGTACTCAACTATGTCGGTCGTAAGAAACACGAAGCTCATGAATAACTCAAAGTAGGAGATATTGTATGGATCAGCAACTCGCCTATCTTAACCAGTTTTATATCAAAGCGATTGACTTTTTAGCCAATTACAGCTTCCAAATTATCGGTGCGCTGATCATTGTCACGATCGGCTGGTTTTTATCAAAATACGTTTTCAATGTGCTTATGAAATTTTTTCAACAGCATGATTTTGATGTGACGCTCGGAAAATTTGTTGCAAACGGTATCCGAATCTTGGTATTCGGGGCAATGCTGGTCGTTGCCATCGGTAAACTGGGAATATCTATTGCACCGTTTATCGCAGCGGTCGGTGCGGTTTTTTTAACGGCAGGTTTGGCGATACAGGGGAGCGTGGCAAACTATGCGGCGGGAATTTCACTCATTATCACGCGCCCGTTCAAAATCGGCGATACGATCCTGATCAACAAAGTTTACGGTGAAGTTGAAGAGATACGTCTTGCTTATACGACGCTTCGGACCGAAGATGAAGAGTTGATCACGGTTCCGAATAAAAATATGATCGGTGAAGTGATCGTCAACTCGTTTAAATACCGTATCGTAGAATCGAGTATCGGAATTTCTTATGATGCCGATGCTGAAAAAGCGATTGCTATTATCCGTAATGTGGTAGAAGGGATCGAAAACGTCTCAAAAGAGACGCAAGCGATCATCGGCATTGAAAAATTCGGAGACAGCGCAGTGGAGATCGGTGTCCGTTATTGGGTTCCGACCCGTAATTTTTTCAAGATACAATACGAAACCAATATGGCCATCTATAAAGCATTGAGAGAGGCGAAGATTACGATTCCCTATCCTCAACGTGAAGTGCGTATGGTTTCACAACAGATAAATGAGGTTTAACAATGAGCGAACGGTTTAATCAGGCGGCAGCGGAATGGGATAAAGGCGATATGCGTCAAAACATTGCCCATGCGGTGTTTCAAACGATATCCAATCGAATTTCTTTACTCAATACGATGCATATTATGGATTTCGGTGCGGGTACGGGGTTGCTCAGTTTCAAAATCGCTCAGATGGTTCAATCCGTTGTCGGTGTCGATCTCTCTGAAAAAATGCTGGAGCAGTTAGAGAGCAAAAATACGGATACACTTAGGGTGGAAGCAATCTGCCAAAACATTTGCGAAGTACCTTTGGAAAAGCAATTTCACGGAATCGTCAGCTCCATGGCGATGCATCATGTCGAACATACGGCAGATTTATTCAGAGCGTTTCATAAGCATCTAAAACGTGACGGTTTTATCGCTATTGCCGACTTGGAAGCGGAAGACGGTACGTTTCACAGCCACGGAAATGAGGGTGTCCACCATTTCGGTTTTGAGCGGGAAACCTTACGTAAAACGATTGAGGATGCAGGTTTTGAGCACGTTCGTTTCCATCATGCTCATACGATTGAAAAAGAGACCCAAAATTATCCTATCTTCCTTGTAACCGCCAGTAAAAAATCCTAAACTCCTTCGCTCGCATGTCTTATGCATACTTTCGGATACTACAGTTCCAAGGAGTATCCGATGGTAAGCCGAGCTAAAATCAAAGAACTTATGAACGAGAGCGCCTGCTCTCACAGTAAAGATAAAAAACCCGGAGAAGGGTGTGATAAGCCCAAACCGGGACTAGCGGCCGGGGGATGTGCTTTTGACGGTGCCCAAATTTCCCTTTTTCCGTATGCCGATGCAGTTCATTTGGTTCATGGTCCTCAAACGTGTCTGGGTGCGTCGTGGGAAACTCGTGAGACAAAAACGTCGTACAAGGGAACAGATCATACACAAATGGGATTTACGACAGGAATCACGACAAACGATGTAATTTTTGGCGGTGACAAACGTCTTGCGGATTCGATCGATCATGTGATGGAGCATTATAAGCCTGAAGCGATTTTTGTCTATTCGACGTGCGTCACTTCATTGGTCGGCGATGATATGGATATGACATGTAAAAAAGGGTCTGAAAAACACGGCGTACCCATTGTTCCGGTTCACGCTCCGGGATTTGTAGGGAGCAAAAACCTAGGTTCACGCCTTGCTGGAGAAGCGGTGTTAGAGCATTTGATCGGTACAAAAGAGCCTGAATTTACAACTCCGTACGATATCAATCTGATCGGCGATTACAATGTTACCGGAGATATGTGGCAGTATTTGCCGCTGTTTGAGAAGATTGGTATCCGAGTGCTCAGTTCGATGAGCGGAGACGGCCGTGTCGGTGACATCCGTTGTGCCCACCGGGCAAAACTCAACGTCATCGTATGTGCCAAATCACTTATCACGTTGACCCGTAAAATGCAGGAACAATACGGTATCCCTTGGATTTCGGTATCGTTTTACGGCAAACGTGACACCACCTTTGCGATTCGTGAAATCGTCACCGCATTAGGCGATCCGGAATTAATAGCACGTGCCGAAGCGGTAATCGCCGAAGCCGAAGCGGAGCTGGAAGCCAATCTGATCCCGTATCGCGCACTCTTTTCCGGTAAAAAAGCAGTACTTAATACCGGAGGGAACAAAGCATGGTCAATTGCATCCGGATTGCAGGATTTGGGGATTGAAGTGGTGGCTACGAGTGTCGCAAAATCGACCCAGGATGATATCGATAAAGCACGTGAATACCTGGGAGAAAACGGGGTTCTGATGACCAAACCCGCTTCCGAGCAGGGGAAAATCATAGATCAGACGGGAGCTCATATCCTCCTCGCCGGAGGACGCAGCCTCTATACGGCAATCAAGAAAAAGATCTCGTTTATCGATGTTAACCAGGAGAAAAAAACAAGCTACGGCGGTTATAACGGTTTGCTCAATCTTGCGGAAGATTTGAAATACGCATTCCGCAATCCGGTCTTTGCCAATGTCGGCAAACCGGCGCCGTGGGAAATAGAAGCTTAACTCGGAAAGTTTTCCGCTAACATCTTTTGAAGCCCTTTAAGGGCTTCGTCGAACTTGAACTCAGGTTTATAGACATCATGGACAGAGTAGCTTTTAAGCGGCTCTGCACCGCAAAACTGGAAAAGTTTGTGCAGCGCGATATTCGCCTGATCGACACTCATCCCCTCGAAAAACCCGTTCGTATTGTTAAACTCGCTTGTAGGACAGTTGTAGGTAAAACTAAGCATATAGCGTTTTCCTTTCATCAATCCTCCGCTGCCGTAATTTCCGCCGTTGGATCGACCGTCGTTGACGAATGTGACGGTGCCGTTTCCGCCGGAGAACACTTCATCGACGTATTTTTTAGCCAGCCACGGCAACCCCATCCAATACACCGGCGATTGGACGAAAAACACATCAGCCCATTGAAATTTTTCAAGCTCTTCCGCTACATCATAGCCTTCATCAATAGCGCTCTCGCGTACTGCATATCCTTGAGAAGTAAAAAATGATCTGGCTTCATTGATCAGGTCACGCGTTAGATTGCCGTTGGCAAACCCTTCGTATTTTTGGTGGAGGTTTAGGAGTAAGACGTTTTTCATGATGATTCTCCCTCAGATAGTAGTTTATGATGGGATTGTACTCTGATAGAGTAAATAAAATCAGGGGTCTTCTCGCACACTTCTTGCAATACTCCTTTTAACAAGGAGTTGTCATGGAATTTTCCCTCTCTCGTCATGAACATAAACCTCTTCAAGTCAATCCGATCAAGCACTCGCAACCGATGGGTGCGACCCTCGCGTATCTGGGGGTAAAAGATTGTATGCCTCTGATGCACAGTGCCCAAGGGTGTGCATCGTATACTAAAGTATTTTTTACACGTCATTTCAATGAACCGATTGCGATTAACAACACATCGGTCAGTGATATCACAGCCGTACTCGACGGCGGTGATTATTCTATTTTGATGGCGATTGAAAACATCCAAAACAAAGAGAAAACGCTCAAGCCCTCTATGATCGGGTTACATACGACGGGACTGACAGAGACCAAAGGCGATGACGTACGCGGAGTAGGGATGCATATCGAAATCCCTTACGTATACGTCAATACTCCCGATTATGAAGGGGGGATGGAGAGCGGCTGGGCGCTTACCGTTACTGCTATGATCGAACAGCTTACCGTTGCAGCTACCGAAGTGAAAACGAACAAACTAGTCTTTCTACCGCATTTGAGTATGCAGCCGATCGAGGTTGAGAAGATCAAATGTTTGTGTGAGGATTTCGGATTTGAGACCTATGCTCTTCCTGATCTTTCTACCTCATTGGACGGATATTGGGAAGCAGGGCAGGGGAAATTGGCCAATGGCGGGATCACAGTTGATCAAATTCGAGATTTGGCAACATCCTCTATCGTAATCAGTATCGGCGCATCGATGAAAAAATCGGCTCAGGCTTTACAAAAAAAGAACCCTGCAATTGAGCATCTTCATTTTGATCATTTAATGGGGTTAGACGGGTGCGACAATTTTGTAGCGGCCCTGATGAAAGTACGACATACAGACCCTAAACCATTGATGAAACGATGGCGTGCACGTCTTCAGGATGCGATGCTGGATTCACATTTTCTCATCGGGACCTCCCATTTTGTCGTAACCGGTGAGCCGGATATGCTGGTCGGAATCTGTGCATTGCTCCGAAGTGTCGGCGGAACTATCGATGCTGCTATATCCACGACATTTAGTGATGCTTTACACACTATTGAAGCGGAAAAAGTGTTTGTCGGAGACCTGGAAGATGCCCGAACTTTTTTCGATTCTGCGGATATGGTCATCAGTAATTTTCATGCAGAACGAATCTTGCATACATATCACAATACGGCACTCGTTCTACGCGGATTCCCAAATTATGAAGAGTTGGGGAATCAGCTTAAAAGCGATCAGTTGTACGAAGGCAGTACCTATTTTTTATTTGAGATAGCAAATTCATTGAGAAAGGTCAAACATGAACACTAAAATCACAATAGAGGGGAATGGAACCATGGATAATGCGATGAAAGTCGCTTTCGCGACCAAAGATATGGAAGAGATCAATGCTCACTTCGGCGGAGCGAGAGAGTTTGTTGTTTACAATGTCTCTAAAGACGGTTTTTCCCTCTCCGAGGTGATTAAAACGGACACAGCTGAACTTGAAGATGATGATAAAACGGATTTTCGTGTTCGTGCCCTCAAAGGTATAAATATCATGTATTGTGAGAGTATCGGCGGTACGGCAGCGGCAAAAGTGATCCGAGCGGGTATCCACCCGATGAAAGTGAATGAGCCGACATTGATCGAAGATGTTTTGAAAACTTTAGTGCAAATGATTAATGGGAATCCTCCGCCATGGATTAAAAATATCATTCAAATGCAGACCGAACACGATGTACGACAAGACAGATGGGCAGAAGGAGAATAAGATGGACGCAGAAAAACAATTGAGTGAATTTGGAATGGAGATTGTACGACAAATTCGTGCACTCGATCAATTCGGAAACTGGGCACGTATCAGTGATGAAGAGTTATTGGTAAAAAAATATGTCAAAACAAAAGAGGAATTAAAAGCAGTTCCTTTGATCGCTGACATCGATGAAATGATGATTAATGACATCAAAATGATTTACAAAGCAATTGCACTTTCGTTTGAACGTAAAACGGGTGTCGTCTGCAATGTCATCATGGAAATGAGTCATGAAGGCTTCGGACGCTGTGCCGTCATCGCAGATCGTATCTGTATCGTAAATAAGTATTTCAAAGATGCTCATCGCTTTAGTTTCCGTACTTTGGAAGCATTATTTGAAGATGGCGACAAAAGTTTGCAAAGCGCAATCGAAATTTACACACAATATAAACCTTGTATTAAACAGGAGGGGTAACAATGGCAAAAATCGGTATTTTCTTTGGTAGCAGTAGCGGTGTCACACGGGGTGCGGCAGAACTTCTTGCAGATGAGTTTAAAGGTGCTGAACTTATCGATATGGAAGAAGATTTTGATGGTATAGAGCAATTTGAAGACTATGATGTTCTATTGCTCGGTTCATCTACATGGGGTCAAGGTGATCCTCAACGTGACTGGGTTGATCCTCTATATGAACTTACGAACGACCGTCCTGATTTGGAAGGGAAAAAAGTAGCCTTTTTCGGTGCAGGGGATCAAAAAACGCATGGAGAACACTTTTTAAGTGCTCTTGGAAAAATGCATGATTTATTTACCTCTCTCGGTGCAAGTGCATACGGATTCACTTCGACAAGCGGATACGATTATGAATATTCGTTAGCTGAACGTGACGGTAAATTTTGCGGATTAGGGATTGATGATGTCAATCAGGAAGATTTGACCGAAGACCGTGTCAAAGAGTGGGCAAGCCAACTAAAAAGCGAAATAGGGCTCTAGAGTCAAAATTGCATAACGAGTAAAACAAGGAGCATACGATGGGAACATTAGCCGAATTTCAAAAAATTACCGATACCGAAGATTTCTTTGATTTTTTCGATTTGGAATACGATGAGCGTCTTGTGAACGCAAAGCGTTTTCATATCATGAAAAAATTTGGTGAGCTGGTTGATAAATCCAAAGGTCATGATATGGGAAGCGATGAAAAATTGCTAGAGTTCTATAAATTTGCTCTCATTACTGTGTATAAAAACTTTGAAAACGGCTATAGCCCATCAGCAGCCGATGTTTGGGCAATGTTTGATAAACCTAGTGCTTGTGGAACATGTTCGACATCAAGTAGCTGTAATGATGTAGAGGAGGTCAGTCATGGAGTCCACGCCTGCACAAGCCAACCAACCATCAGCTTCTGATTTTTTAGAAAAAACAGCCGATTCGGCACAAGCCGATTTAGAGGCATTTGAGCATGATAGCGAATCAATGCCGATCAATAATGAAGCACGTAAAACGAATCTCTACAAGATGTCGACAAAAGACGAAATCCTATCGGTTTTCCGTGTGGGACAAAGAGTACGTCTTGTGAAAGCAATCCGGAATGACGGAACATACCCGCATGCGAGAGTTGGTGACGTTCTTGTTGACGCCGGAGCAGAAGGGTATGTTCGCAAAATTGGCGATTTTTTACAGACAATACGTGTTTACGAAGTGAATTTTATCGAAGAGGGGATGACATTCGGATGCCGAGAAGCGGAGCTGGAAAGTGCCGTTGAAGAAGACGGATACGATGAAGTCGCCGAAGAGTTGAAATGGCTCAAAGAACATCGGGCCAAGAGAGCCGCTGAAAAAGCAGCGCAATCTCAAGAAGAGGAGGAATAATCTACCCTTTTTGAGATTTGTGCATACCGCATTTGATGTAAAGTCATGAGTATATCGTGCGGGAATTATGAGGAGGTTCAAGATGGTCAGTGTGATTTTTTGCGGCTTTGGTGAAAAGCAGGATAAGCGTGTTTTTGCTAAAACCGGCGACGTACTATTACGTGTTGCACAAAGTAACGGTATTACCATTCCTTCTGATTGTACAGACGGAATGTGTGCTAGCTGTGCAGTACGCGTTGAAGAAATTTCTAATGATGAAAAAATGGATTCAACGACTGAAGACTATTCATCTAAAGGACAAGCTGTTTATATGGATGATAAAGAGCTTGAAACATTGATGCAAATGGGTGCTATCAATAAAAAAGAAGCTGAAATCGCTCAACAATATAATCGTCCTACTCCGGTACGTTTAGCTTGCCAATGTGCGATCAAAAATTCTTCTATATTGGTTAAGCCATATAAATAACCGATTCGTGGTGGCTTCATGAGTTTTACTCATGAAGTGATAAAAAAAATATAATATACAAGGAGTTGGGATGACAACACGTGTAGAAATTATGAATGACTTTTTGGCGATCAATGTCCACCCGGGCAAAACGATCCAAGACATCGTAGAGGCTTCAGGAAGTGCACTTCCATTCGGATGCCGTGACGGTGAATGCGGTACATGTGTCGTAATGATTGAATCAGGTATGGAATACATGAGTGAAATCAACGAAAAAGAGAAAGCGGTTCTTAAAACAGTTGGTGAAACCAGCCCTAAAGCCCGTCTTGCATGTCAAATGAAAGTCGTCGCACCAAACGGATTGGTACGTATAAAATACTAAGCCCATCTTACAACTCAGCTTTTGCTGGGTTGCCTCTTTTTTAATCACACTACTGCCTAAAATAAGCCTATAATTTTGCAAGAACACAATATGCATTTTTTATAATAATGTATATTTTTTAGGTGGCTTATGATGCAAACAACTTTATCTTACAAACAAAAGCAACTTCCCAGATTGTCGATGCAGACATGGCTGCCTCTTTTGCAATGTTCACTAAATGATCTCGAAAAGCATTTGCAGGTTATTACCAATGAAAATCCGTGTTTAGAAGTAAAATCCGGTTTTGAAGAGTCTAACTCACAATCCGGCGGAACGGCGGCATACGGTGCGTTTCAAAATTATGTCTCGAATTCTTCAAGCGAACAAATCGAATGGCTCAGTATCTCTTCCACCTCTTTATATGAAAAACTTGATGAACAAATTGTGGCACCGTTGTTTCCGACCCCGATTTCCCAAAAGATTGCCCGTCAAATCATCTATTACATCAATGATGAAGGGTACTTTGAGGGCAGTGTCGAAGAAGTAGCTGAGCAATGCGATACGGATGCTCACACGGTAGAACGCGTGCGTCAGCGGTTTGCTCATTTGGAGCCTTCAGGAGTGGGTGCTGTTGATTATAAGGAATCCTTTTTATTTCAGCTCAGCGATCATGACCTTGATGATGAACTGAGTATTTTACTCGGTGCGATGATTTTACAGTTTGATAAAATGGAAAAATTCATCAACCATCCGCGTCTTCATGATGCAAAACATGTATTGCAACACCTTAAAAATCCTCCGGCGTTAGAGTATATGGAACCCGAATCTCAAATCACACCGGATTTGTTTGTCGAATTTGCAGGATCGGAGTTAAACATTCGAATCAATCATGCATTTTATCCCGATCTACAAGTCAATATGATTGATAAATACGATAACTTTGCAAGACAAAAATTCAAAGAGGCACGTGAACTGGTAAAGCTCCTTGATTTGCGTAAAGCGACACTGTATAACGTAGCCTTGGTCCTTATTGAAAAACAGTACAGTTTTTTTATGGGAGGAGAACTCAAACCGCTTCGTTTACAAGATGTTGCGGATGAGTTGGGCTTTAATGAGTCGACCATTTCCCGTGCAATTGCCGATAAATACATCCAAACCGAGCGTGGCTTGTACGCATTTAAAGACTTCTTCTCTAACTCGATCGGAGAAGTATCGACATCGGAGATCAAACATTTCCTTAAACGTCTCGTAGCGAGTGAAAATAAAGATGACCCGTTCAGTGACAAAACGCTTCATGAAATGATTGAAGATCGTTTCGGGGTCAAGATGGTTCGGCGTGTTATTGCCAAATATCGTCAAGAACTGGATATCCCTTCCTACAAAGAGCGTCTATTTTTATACAAATTGGAACTCCTCTAAGGGGTGTCTCCCCTATATTGTGCTCTTTTAACGTAATTTATAGCTTCTTTCTTTTATAATTTCCTAATTTTTTTCAGTTATATTCCCATATTTTTATCGTATAAGGAGACGACATGCAAATCAGCGGTGCACAGATGGTTATCGAAGCACTCATCGCCGAGGAAGTCGAAGTCGTATTCGGCTACCCAGGTGGGGCGATCATGAACGTCTATGATGAGATTTACAAACAACGCTCATTTCAGCATATTTTGACCCGTCATGAACAAGCTGCGGTACATGCAGCAGAAGGATACGCAAAGGCTTCCGGTAAAGTTGGAGTTGCGATGATCACTTCAGGACCAGGATTTACAAACGGTGTAACCGGTTTGGCGGATGCCTATATGGACTCAATCCCCTTGGTTCTTATCAGCGGACAAGTCCCTATGTCATTGATCGGGACGGATGCGTTTCAAGAGATCGATGCAGTCGGTATCAGCCGACCGTGTACAAAACACAACTATTTGGTAACCGACGCTGCCGATTTGCCGCGTATTCTCAAAGAGGCATTTTATATTGCACGTACCGGCCGTCCGGGCCCGGTTCATGTCGATATTCCAAAAGATGTAACGGCACAAATCGCAACATTCGATTATTCCAAAGAAGTCGATTTGGAAACGTATAAACCGACGACTAAGGGAAACACCCGACAAATCAAAAAAGCTATTGAGGCTATTGCAGGTTCAAAACGTCCATTGCTTTACCTTGGTGGTGGTGTTATTAATTCAAATGCCGCCGAACTGGTTCGCGAGTTTTCAAAAATGACGCAAATTCCAGCGGTTGAAACCTTTATGGCACGTGGAACGTTGCGACATGACGACCCGTTGTTGATTTCAATGTTAGGGATGCACGGATCGTATGCGGCAAATATGGCGATGTCTGAAACCGATATGGTTATTGCTTTAGGTGCCCGTTTTGATGATCGTGTTACCGGAAAGCTTTCGGAATTTGCAAAAAATGCGCAGATCATCCATGTCGACATCGATCCTGCAAGTGTTTCGAAATTAGTACATGCCCATTATCCGATTGTCGGCGATGTTAAAAATGTCGTTGAACAGATGATTCCGTTAGCAAAAGAGCAGATTGATCCTCTTCGATATGGTGCATGGCACAATACTATTGCCAATTTTAATAAGCTTCATCCTCTCTCGTATAAAGAAGAGGGCGATCGTCTTAAACCTCAATGGGTTGTTGAACGTATCGGACAGCTGTTGGGAGACAGTGCCAATATTTCAACAGACGTCGGACAGCACCAAATGTGGACGGCACAATTTTATCCTTTCACCCGTCCGCGTCAATGGGTCAGCTCCGGCGGACTTGGGACAATGGGATTCGGATTCCCAGCAGCACTCGGTGTTAAACGGGCCGACATGGAACGCGTCAGTATCAACATTACCGGTGATGGCTCTATTTTGATGAATATTCAGGAATTGATGACGGCAGTAGAATTCAAGCTTCCGGTCATCAATGTTATTTTGAACAATAACTTTTTGGGAATGGTGCGTCAGTGGCAAACACTTTTTTATGACAAGCGCCACTCGCAAACCGATTTGTCAATGCAGCCTGATTTTATCAAACTCGCAGAAGCATTCGGCGGAGTCGGTTACCGTGTAACGACCAAAGAAGAATTCGATGCAGCACTCAAAGATGCTATTGAGAAAAATGTTGTTGCGATTATCGATGTTGCCGTTAATCGATTTGAGAATGTATTGCCGATGGTTCCGGCTGGCGGATCGCTGTTTAATATGATGTTAGAGTACAAGGAGAAATGATGGAACAAACAGAACGTCGCGTTATTTCCGTTATTGTCATGAATGAAGCGAGCGTACTTTCACGCATCGCAGGTTTGTTCTCAGGCCGAGGATACAATATCGAGTCCCTGACGGTGGCTCCGATTCCTGAATCGAAATATTCTCGTCTCACGATTGTAACATCAGGATCGGTGCGTGTGATCGAACAGATCACAAAACAGCTTCATAAACTTATTCCGGTACTCAAAGTATACGAACATGCTGATTTGGTTGAAACTGAAATGGCATTGGTCAAAATACCGATGTCCGAATCGTTGGGAGATATTGAAGCGTTAACGCATGCATATAACGGCCGTATCGTCAATGTTGGCAGCGATACGATGATTGTTACGGTTTCTGATGAACCGTCACGAATCAACCATTTTCTTGAAGCCATCAAACGTTTTCATCCAAAAGAAATCGTACGAAGCGGCTCCGTCGCGCTAGAGAGATAAAATACAATGACACTTAATGAAATTGCATCTATCCTTGAGATTGAAGAGATTCATAACACGACTGAGATAAACGGTATGAATACTCTCCGTGATGCAAAAGAGGGTGAAATCTCTTTTCTCTCTGATTCAAAATATGAAAAAGATCTTTCATCAACGAAAGCTTCAGCCGTTATACTTCCTGCATCTAAAGCACATCTATTGCCATCTGGTGTGATTGCACTTGAGTCGGATGAGTCTTATCTGAGTTTGGCAAAGCTTTCAAAATACTTTGCTAGACCGATACAAACCAGCGATATTGAACCGATTATTGGTGAAGGAAGTATTGTCTATCCGACTGCACATATTGAAAACGGTGCAAAAATCGGTAAAAACAGTACGATTATGAGCGGTGTCTATGTTGGTGCGGAAGTTGTAATCGGTGATAATGTTATCCTTTATCCCAATGTGACAGTCTATCGAGATTGCATCATTGGCAATAATGTGATGATTCATGCGGGAAGCGTGATCGGTAGTGACGGTTTTGGATATGCCCATACAAAAATGGGAGAGCATGTTAAGCTGTATCAAAACGGTAATGTCATTATCGAAGATGATGTAGAAATCGGTGCGAATACGACTGTCGATTGTGCTGTTTTTGGTTCGACGATTATCAAACAGGGTGTAAAAATTGATAATTTAGTACAGATTGGACATAATTGTGTAGTAGGTGAATACTCTATCATGGTATCACAATCCGGTCTTGCAGGTTCAACTACACTGGGGAGAAATGTTGTCATGGGTGGTCAAAGTGCTACGGCAGGACATCTTAGTATTGCTCCCTTTACAACCTTGGCAGCGCGCTCTGGTGTTACAAAAAGTATCATTAATAAGGGTGTCTATAGCGGATTCCCATTAATGGAACATAAATTATGGCTGAAAATGCAGGCGAAACTCGCTAAAATATTAGAATCTTAAGGCAAAGGGGATAAGGCATGAAAATAGCAGCAGTAGGTTTTATGATGATCGGCAGTTTACTATGTGCTGATGGAGAGCCTACCGATATCCGAATGCCTGATATTGTCCTCGATGCAATAAAGCACTGCGAATGTCTCATTGAGAGCGGTGAATGCAATCCCAATGTAATCCGTATTAATGCGGATGAAGAAGCACAGCGTGCAGCAGCAGCCGGATTTGCTGTTAATGGCCATCTTATAAAATGCGGGTCTAGTCAAGAGTGCAGTCTGCAAGCACAGGCATTGATTGACGGCGGAATAACTAATCTGGATCTTGGGCCTTATCAAATCAACTATAAATACCATCCGAATCCTATGTTGCATGAATATTTCGAAGATACACCGGCTCGTGAACAAGCAAATGCAATTTTGACAAAATTGGTCAAAAGTTTTGGCTATTCATGGGAAACATTAGGTCGTTATCACCATTTCAGTGCTACGGATCGAACTCGAAACGAACGGTATTACCGAAAAATGTATGCTTTTATTTACGGAAACAACCTGAAAGCACAGGGTTCGGAATAATTCCCATTTTTTTAAGATTGCTTTAGCCAAAATCGGCTAAACTCTTTCCTATACAGTTATTTATTAGGAGAGTGTATGAGTTCTGCAGCAACGATTATAAAAGAAATTCCATTGGATGGGACCAAAAAAGGTATTATATCTATCAGTAAAGTAGATGAGCCATACGGTGCGGGTAGTGACAGTGTAGCAAGTATCGGAATCTCATTATCCGGCGACGCCAAAAATCCGGAGTGGAAAGTTCATCTTCCGATGGGTAATATTGATGCGGTTGTTGAGGCATTAAAAAGTCTAAAATAATTTCTCTTTTCGTTCACCCTGAGGATGTCAAAGGGTGAACGGAAAAGGTTCATGGCTCGGCTGGTTTGCCACGAACGTTGAAAATTTATTTTTTAGTAGCTACGAATACAGCGATTCGTTTGATACCTTCACGAATACTTTCGATATCGGTTGCAAAACTGAATCGGAAATACCCTTCGCTTCCAAATCCGACA
The DNA here is from genome assembly GCF_028681615.1 of Sulfuricurvum sp. Lineage (NCBI taxonomy): Bacteria > Pseudomonadati > Campylobacterota > Epsilonproteobacteria > Campylobacterales > Sulfurimonadaceae > Sulfuricurvum > Sulfuricurvum sp. The sequence goes on along the minus strand of NZ_JAQUHV010000005.1, from coordinate 67,906 downwards.
CCCGGAACAACAGCAACACCTTGATCTTCTAACAGTTCTTTACAAAATTCCATAGAGTCGTTACTAACTTCTTTGATGTTGACGAACAGGTAGAAAGCACCTGATGGTGAAAGTACAGAGAGACCGTCAATTTCATTGAACAGTTTTACCGCTTCGTCACGGCGAGCTTTAAATGCGACACGCATCGCTTCGATGTCAGCATCTGCGGCACCGTTTAGCCCGACAATAGCCGCTTTTTGGGTAATGCTGTTGATATTTGAAGTGCTTTGGCTTTGGAGCTTTTTGGTTGCTTGGATGATTTCGGTATTGGCTGCGGCCATATATCCGAAACGCCATCCTGTCATCGCTACTGATTTACTAAGTCCGTTGATAGTGATAGTGCGTTTGTACATATCTTCACTGACTTCTGCCGCTGATGTAAATTCACCGTCGTAAATCAGTTTTTCATACATCTCATCACTTGCAACAAGAACGTCCGTTCCTTCCAATACTTTGCCGAGAGCTGTAAGTTCTTCACGCGAGTAGACGGCACCGGTTGGATTGGATGGAGATGTTAGGATGAGCATTTTCGTTTTTGGAGTCAATGCCGCTTTGAGTTGTTCAGGGGTGATTTTAAAACCGCTTGCATCATCCGTCATGATTTCCACTACGGTACCACCGCAATACATGACGAGTTCAGGATAGGTGACCCAATACGGAGCAGGAATAATAACTTCATCTCCGGCTTGGATAGTACAGGCAAATAGGTTGTATAAAGAGTGTTTTGCACCGTTATTCGCAATAATCTGATTCGGTTTATAGTCGAGATGATTATCCCGTTTAAGTTTAAGTGCAATAGCAGCTTTTAGTTCAGGGATGCCGTCAACGGCAGTGTATTTTGTAAAACCATCGTTAATGGCTTTAATAGCGGCATCTTTGATCACTTGAGGAGTGTCAAAATCAGGTTCTCCTGCAGAGAAACTGAGGATGTTTTTTCCTTGCGCTTTGAGTTCTTGCGCTAACGTACTGATAGCAATGGTAATCGATTCGGAGAGTATATTGACGCGATCGGTTAGCATAAGCAGCCCTTGTAAAAAATTTTGAAATTATAACATGGCTGACTTTAAATTTTACATGACTGATTGATTTAAAAACTGCGGTTTTCCGGTATGGAATCCTTGTGCATAGGTGATCCCCAAATCGGTAACATTTTTTAGTATCTCTTCAGACGAAACGTATTCGGCAACAGTATGGATTCCGATTCGATGGGCAAAATCGACAATGGCCTCGACAACAATACGATGACGCGGGTTTTGATCGATTGATTTGATTAAGGAACCGTCAATTTTTAAGATATCAACATTCAGTTTGAGAATATTTTCAAAATTGGAATAGCCGGTACCGAAATCATCTATGGCTATTTTGGCTCCTAAAGCTTTCATTTTGGAAATGAAAGAGGCAACTTCATCAAAATTCTCAATCCCTTCCGATTCCAAGATTTCAAAAATAATTCTATTCGCCGTTTTTGTTTGGCGCAAGATATTTTCTATAGTAGCGACCGTACGTGTGTCCAAAATATCACTTCCCGATAAGTTGACTGAAAACTGTTCGTTTCTGGTCGAAAATAAATTACAGGCTTGATAGACAACTTCCTGTGTGATGTGATGATAGAGCTTGGTTTTTTGTGCTATCGGCAAAAATTCATAAGGGCCTATTAGAGAACCGTCTTCATTTTGGATTCGAACCAACGTTTCGTATTTTTCTATTTTTCCGCTGCTGCATGAAACAATCGGTTGATATTGACAGACAATTCGATGTTCAATCAATGCTTGACGAATTTGTGCAGACATAGCGATATTTGCTTGATATTGCTGCTCTATTCCTTCAGATTGGTCATATACAGAATAAAGTAATTTGGCATGGCGTGCTTTATTGAGGGCGACATCCGCATGAATCAACGGCTTGTAACTGTCAATTGCAATTCCAATGGTTGCACGTATATGAATGGTCTCATCTCCAATTATAAAGTGTTTCTCGCTCATTAATGAGAGAAGTATTTCAATGTCATGACGAAATTGCGATGAAGTACTTCCAGGCTTTACTTTAAAAGCAAATTCGTCACCGCCAAGTCGATATGGGGAAAGTTTCATATCAACAAGCCAATGGGCAATTTGGCTGAGAAGCGAATCTCCGGCATCGATACCGAAGAAGTCATTTATCTCTTTAAAATCATCGATATTTAATATGGCAACCGTATTGGTTGGTTTTAATGCCAAGTCTTCTTGGAGTTTAAGACGATTCGGAAGCGATGTGAGGTTATCATAATAGAGGTGTTGCATCGCTTCATGAGTCTTGAGGGTTACTTTTTTCTCAAGGTTTTGGTTAATGGTTTCGATTTCATGAGAATAGTGTAATACTTGTTCCTGCATCCCTTCAAAGGCATGTATGATTTGATTGAATTCACGTTGAGTGTATGGGATGTCAAAATTAATTTTTTCCCCTAATTTAAACCCGCGGACTTTTTTTGCAATTAATTTGATAGGTAAAAGCAAGTGATTGATCCATGTCAGCATTAAAAACAATAACACTGAAACACTGGCTCCGATCCATCCGTATAATGTATAAAAACGATTCATGGCTTTTGTAAAAGCTTCACCGGAGTAGGTGAGGGTGATTGTTCCAATCGGTTTTAAAGAACCAGGCTCTAATAATTCGTTACTAATTTGAATTGTTTCTTCTTGAATGGCTTTTTTAGCCTGTCGATAATTGACAATAGTCTTGCCTTGATTGTCAAGAATCTTTAAAGCTATGACTTCATTGAGTTTGGTGACGGCAGAGAGTTTGTCCGTATAGTCTTTGGTACCCAAAAAAAGAGAAATAGCTGCAGAAGGTGCGATGGTGTTGATTAACAGAGAAGCTTTTTCACGCTGTGTATTCATGGTTACGTCACGTACGATTGATAAAGTAACGAACGTGATTACAGCGAAAAAAAGAAAAGCCGAAAGGATCAGCATAGAAATAATTTTTGTAGATATCCGAAGGTTATAGTGCTGATGAATCATATGAATCTCGCAAGTTGAAATAGGGCATCATTGAAACGAAATTTTCCTTCTTTTAGAATGCTTTTATTGATGTAAGTTACCGTTAACCTCATCAGTAAAACCTCCTGAACCACGTATTACTGTAATACGATCAGTCAATGTCCAAATAAGGGTTTTAATTACTGAAAATAGTCATTCGGTTATTCAAGGTTTATAATCATTTTTTTGATTTATGGATGTAGTCATTTGAGTACTTTGGCTCATATCATCACTTAGAGAATGAATAATAGGATTTTCACTTGAGCAGAGCGTTAGAGGAAATATCGCTAATGACGCGAAAGCAATGCGATATTTCAAAAGCTTACCTTTATATAAAAATTTTGCCATTGTTACTCAGGTAAGTTTAAAGGATAGTAAATAACCCTTCTCAAAGTGCATTTGTTGGGTGGAGATGTAACCTTTTGAAAAAATATCTTACGTCAATCCAATAATATCGTTTTATTTTTTCCTTCATTTTTTGCTTGGTATAAAGCTTTATCGGCCCTTCCCATGAAATCATCATAATTGTCACCAATGCAATGTATGGTTACCCCTATGCTAACGGTTACATGAATTGTTTTTCCTGCATAGATCAGATGGCTATGCTCGATTTTGGAACGGATCTTCTCGGCAATAGAAAAGGCCCGGTCTTTTTCACAGCGATTTAACACGACTACAAATTCTTCTCCACCGTATCGATAAACTTTGTCACCGCTACGAATAGTCGATTTAATACTTTGTGCTAAAAAATAAAGTACTTTATCTCCGGCTAAATGTCCGTGAACATCATTAAGCAATTTGAAATTATCAGCGTCAATCATCATGATTACTAAAGGAAGCGTTTTATGTTGACCGGCTACAACAACACCGTTTAAATCCTCTATGAGCCCTTTTCTATTTGAAATTTGTGTAAGAGGATCAGTGGTAAGTTGCGCAAGCGCATTTTGAAGTTCACTGCTGAGTTCTTCAATTTTATTTTTTGCTTTTTTTAGTTCATTGGACATGTTTCGTCCCAGTTCACTTAGGCCTTCTACAAAATTCATGCATCGTTCAACCCCTTCTTCAGTTGCTTTACTTATATAATTTTCCTGAAGTTCTGCTACATGAGATATATCGGCATGTGATTCAACAAAAGTCATAAGCGAACGATGGGCTATATCGAGATAACGAGCCAGATCGTTCTGAGTATCGGTCAGTGTCTCATCCTCTTTTTGTGCCTTGAGTAGGGCTTGATCTGCTTGTTCGATAAAAATTTCATCAAAGTATTTTTTATAATGTGTGGGATACGGAGGTATATGTAAAGTTCTGAGTGTGCCGATGGCCTGATCATGAATTGAAAAAATTTTATCATAAACTTTCGTATCACTCATAGTATTCCCTTTACTTATTTATGAAGTGATTCTATCATCTTTTAGGTTGATTTTCTTCCTTCTTAGTGTTAATTAGATATTCTTTGATTGAATTATTGAGATATAGAAAAAGAAAAGTATGGACAAAATCATATCAAATAATATTTTAGTAGCTAGATCAAAATGCTATAAATGTTACCGGCCAATGAGCTCATGTATGTGCTCGTATGTAAATCCATTGGCAACTAATGCAAAATTTATCATATTAATGCATCCAAAAGAGTTTAAAAAGACTAAAAACGGTACAGGACATCTAACTCATCTTTCACTTCCTAATTCGGAACTTTTGATAAATGTTGATTTTACGGAAGATACATTTGTTAATTCATTGATCAACGACAGTCAAAATCTTTGCTATGTTTTGTATCCCGGAAAAGAGAGTATAAATCTCAATACCCAGAAAATAGCATTGAACGGAAAGCAGTTGGTTGTTTTTATTATTGATTCTACGTGGCCTTGTTCGGTTAAGATGCTTCGTTTGAGCAAAAATTTACAATCTTTACCCAAACTCAGTTTTACCCATACAAAAAATTCCCAATTTAAAATAAAAGAACAACCGAACCCCTTTTGTCTTTCAACGATTGAATCCGTATTAACTGTTATAGAGTTACTTCATGACCATGGAATTGAGCAAATTGAATCTGAGTCTTTCGAACATTTTCTAGCGCCGTTTAACTCAATGGTCAATTATCAAATAGAATGTGCATCACGGCTTAAGAGTGAACAAGTTCGGTTCATACGAAGAGAAAAATAGTTAAATCTCAATCTAGGTCATTAAGAGATCTTGGCTGACAATTTTTGGCTTTCACAATACGGAAAGCCAAAATCTAGATATTAAGGATTCGGTCCATTGTGGCAGTCGTAACAGCTCACTTGATGTTTTGCAGCAAATGTTTTTGTACCGTGTTCAACGGTTAACGTACGTGCTTGAGAGGTGGCTGATAAAATACTTCCACGATAATCGGAACCGTGACATACCGTACAGCTTGCCCGATTACTTTCAGCGGCATTTTTATGTTCACTTACCGCATTTTGACCGACTACGTGCATTCCGTGAGGACCTTTGGCAAAGTTTGACGTACCAGTCGGAACGGTAGTATGACAGGTTGTACATTCGGCAATAGTACCTGTATGACCCTGTAAAGCAATACTTTGTACATTATCGTTAGCATGAGAACTTGGATACTCGGCATGAGTAGCACCATGACATGCTTCACATTGGAGATTTCCATGTCCTTTACTAAATCGATAGAGTGAGAAACCGGTTGCCGGTGTATTAGGATTTGTTGCAAAACGACCCGTTGTATCTACAATGGTACGTAATGTTGTTCCACTCGAAAAAACACTGGTAAAGCGTGCAAAGTTTGATGTTGAAGTACCATTACGGTCATGACATTGTTGGCAATTTGGTTGGTCTAGCCAACCTTCACGTCCTGTTTTTCCGACATTGCTCATTGATCCATGACAGCTTTGACAGTCGATTGCATTGGTTCCGTTTGATTTTTTTGAATTACCCATTACTCCGCGCAAACATTTAGTGGATGAGCCTGGATGACATTTGTAGCATGAATCACGGTTAGTGCTGTTGTTCATAGAAAGACCGGTAGTAGGATCAATCACGTTAGCATGTTTACTGTGAAGTGCTTCTGTAAGTGGTTTAATTCCTGTTTTTTCTGGAGTTAGTAATGCATTTGATTTATGACATGCTGCACACAAAACGGGTTGTCCTGCATTTGCTGTATCCAACAATGTTCCTTTTGTATATGAAGCAGCCATATTTGCGGTTGCAATTGCATTCGGGAATTTTTCATCATGGAGTTTAAGAATGTTTTGTTTCCAATCTTTTTCTACACTTGTCGTATTATTAACCCATCCGGCAGTTGGTTTAGCCGCAGCTACACTATTGGAAGCATGACATGTAGCACAACTCATCTCATCGGATACTGGTAAGACCGCTTTTGTTGTAGCTATGATAGTTCCGCTGCTATCTTTTGCAACAACTTTGACCATTGGATAATAGTTTTTTACCCCTTTGTCATCATATGGTGTAATTGGAATACCTTCTGCTTCCCACCAGCCTTTTGAAGCGTTATAACTCATAGCCGTTGGTGTCATATTCGGCGTTGGATTCGATACAGCTGGATCCGAAAGATTCAAACCGTGATTATCAGCCGGTCTTCTGCCAAAAATAGCAAGTACCCAATTCCAAAAGTTTGTTTTTGTTACACTTGTCGTATTGATTGATCCTGTCGTATCAGCAACCGCTTCATATGTAAGTGTTACGCCTGATGTAATATTTTTTCCTGTCGTAAGATCTTTATTAATGAGATGGGCATGGAGATTGTTATATGGAGGAAGAATACTGAAAACAGAATAGTCTTTACCATCCATACAGTGCATACCTAGATCATTCCAAGCTATTAATGTGTATTTACCCGTATTGCCGATGTTACTGACTGTTCCACTTCCTGTACTTGTTCCACTTCCTGTACTTGTATTGGTATCTGTTGGCAGATGAGTATATCCTTTATCTTTATTAGATGGTGCATTCGGTGTAAAATTTTTTTGAGCAGTTGCCGAGTCAACAGAAAAGGCAGTTTTTCCAATGGTGTCTAAAACCTGTGTATCACTCAAATTTTTAATATATACTCGCTTTGTAACTGCTGCAAGAGTAGATGTCATTACTGGATCAATAGTAATCCCGTTGCTTGGATCTCCATCACTGTCCAACGTTTGAAGCGTCTGTAGGATACGAACAACATCAGCATTAGAAGAATCTGTTGTACCAATAATATCCAGTGGAGTAATTTTTCCATTGGTTGGTTTTGCTGATCCAATGTATAGATTACCTATATGAAAGGTAACCGATTCACCTTCTTGATAAATGAAATTACCGTTTGAATCAGTTATCCCACTCTCTGTTGCACTTTCAAACTCTAACCCGGATACTGGAGAATCCATAAATGTAGCAGTTGAAACAGAAGTAGTACTGCTGCCGCCTCCACCCCCGCCGCCGCATCCGATTAACATCAATGATGCAAGTAGCGATGAAATAATCACTTTTTCTTGACGCATATTGACCCCTTTATTTGGTATTTATCCGTTATATTAGAATACATTTGTGAATTTTTGATGAATTTAAATATTTAAAGAAATTAAGTTGTCGATAAGAGTAGTCGCGGTAGGTTTCTATTTATAGTTTTAGATGATAATATTTTTATTATTTATAATCACTTTTAAATTTTTTTGAAAGCATTTTTTTTATAATTTATATTTCATCTTCAAATTCTTCAAAAATACCAGAAGCGTCGACGATCTCTTTATCTCTGTTCTTTATCTCTTCTAATGCTTCAACTTTTGCATACTCGGTTTCTACATATTCAATAAAAGACTCAATATCTTGGTCTGAGGGAAAAAGATTTTCATATTTTAAAGCGATATCGATAAACTCTGGTCCACATCCGAAGTCAATTAATTTTTGTTTTAAATCCAAAGATTTTCCTATTATTTTTTATTTTTGACATTATAGATTTGAATACTTAATCTTTCAATGCAAATAAATTTAAAAAGTGGTTAAATTATTACAAATCTTCGATAAACTTATTGTCATATGAATAAAAAAAGAAGGAAAACTCTATGTCCAAACGTTTTATCGGTTCAGTTGTTACCGCATTATTATTAACATCGTCATTACAGGCGCATGTAATTGCTCCGGATGAGATCAAACAATTTTCAGCGCAAGCGCTGCATATTGATTTTGATACGGCACCGGAGGAAGTAAAACAAAAAATTACTTCTGAATACACGCAACGGATCAAACTTGCCGAGGCTTTAGTTGTACAACTTAAAAATGATCCGGAGTACATCCAAATATCTGAAACACTTGCGCTTGATTTATGGTCTAAACGTATTGCAGAAGCTACAAAGCCTACTGACGAAGAACTTCAAAAAGCTTATAAGGATGCCAAAGATCTAAATATTGCTGCAAGTTATAAAATCCGTCACATCGTAGTTATGCAAGAGACATTGGCTGATGTCATGATCAATCAATTGAAAGCTAAAACTGGAGATGAACGTGACAAATTATTTACAACGTTAGCATCAACAAACAGTATTGATCAAAATACGAAACAAAAAGGGGGATATGTCGGTTGGGTGAATTCATCAGCTCTCCCGGAAGTGGTAAAAACTGCTTTAAAAGACAAAGAAGCAGGAAGTTATATCAAACTTTCTACAGGTAAAGACATTTGGGATGTTATTCTTCTTGATGAAGTCAAACCGGAACACCCGGCTACTTTTGAAGAGGCTAAAAGCTACTTAGAGAATATGCTACGACAACAGGCTGTTGAAAACGAAGCAAAGAAAATTTTGGCTACATTAGATTCAAAACCTGCTGTGACCAAGAAAGCATCTAAGAAATCTAAATAAGAATGAAAATACGGGTTTATTACGAGGATACCGATGTGGGCGGTGTCGTGTATCACTCTAATTATCTTAACTTTTGCGAGCGTGCGCGAAGTCAGCTGTTTTTTGATGCAGGGCGCTCTCCGATATTAGCCGGAGGGCATTTCGTAGCCAAGCACATCGAAGCGGATTATCTTAAAACTGCGAAATTTGGAGATATTTTAGAGGTTAAAACATCGTTGATCGAAATTAAAAATGTTTCTTTTACCCTTTCCCAGAAGATTTTCAGAGAAGATGAGAAAGTTTTTGAGATGCTCATTGATCTCGTGTATATCGATTTTTCAGGGAAAATGGCAAAGATACCGGCTTCAGAAAAAGCCTTTTTGTCCGCACTCTAAAAGCGGCTTTTTCGATCGCTTCGGCGATTTCTTGATTTCTGCACATTCTAGCTTTCAGACTGCTTCTCTTGGCAATTGAGTATTAACCTATAATAAATTGAAGAATCATGTATAGATAAATCTGAAAGATACATAACAGTTTTATGTCGTTAATATTCGGATTATGAATAGTCATTCAGATTTGAGTTTTTAAGGAAACACAGTAATGAAACGTTACGGTATTTTCCAAATGTATCACGATTTTTTTGCAAATCTTCGGTTGAAAAACAGCCTTGTGCTTGTCTTTGCTTTTAAATTGCTTTTTATTTGGGCGCTGTTTTACTTTTTATACGACGACCCTTACAAGACATCACCCCAAACCGCTTCTTCAGTGATTGCTGAAAAACTGTCCCTTCCAAAATAACCGTCAGATATAAGGATATAGATATGGAACTCGTCGATTGGTCAAGAGCGCAATTTGCTTTAACCGCTATTTACCATTTTTTGTTTGTCCCGCTTACGCTTGGACTCTCTTTTCTTGTCGCCATCATGGAAACAATATATGTTAAAACAGGCGACGAAGAGTGGCTTGCAACAACCAAGTTCTGGGTCAAACTATTTGGAATTAATTTCGTTATCGGCGTTGCGACCGGCCTTATCATGGAGTTTGAATTCGGGACTAATTGGGCAGCCTATTCATGGATCGTCGGAGATATTTTCGGTGCGCCGTTGGCAATCGAGGGGATTTTTGCTTTTTTCCTTGAATCCACTTTTTTTGTCGTATTGTTTTTTGGCTGGAATCGTGTTTCGAAAAAATTCCACCTTCTTTCATCATGGTTGGTAGCTATCGGAACCAACCTCTCCGCTTTATGGATTTTGGTTGCAAACGGGTGGATGCAGCATCCTGTGGGCATGATATTTAATCCCGATTCGATGCGGTATGAGATGGGGAATTTTTGGGATGTGATCTTTTCACCTGTCGCGGTAGCAAAATTTCTGCATACCATCGGCGGCGGGTATGTAACGGCGGCTATTTTTGTCGTCGGTGTATCGGCATGGTTTTTGATACGGGGACGTGAATTGCATTTTGCCCGGAGAAGTATCATTGTCGCGGCATCATTCGGTCTGTTTGCATCAATATTTCTCCTGCTAAGCGGTGATGAATCGGCGCATCAGGTTGCCCAAAAACAACCTATGAAACTGGCGGCTATGGAAGGGCTGTATACGGGAGAAGGACGTGCGGGAATCGTAGCGTTCGGGATTTTAAATTTGGATAAAGAGATCGGAGATGACAAGCCCGAATTTTTTGGAGATATCCAAATTCCGTTTGCACTCTCCATACTCGGATACCACGATATCAATGCGTTTGTCCCGGGTATAAACGATCTCATTGCAGGTAATGAAAAATTCAATGTGATGAGTGCCGGCGAAAAAATTTCTCGGGGACAATCAGCATTGTCCAACCTGGCACAGTATCATGAAGCTAAAAAAGCCGGCGACAATGAAAAAGCGGCAGATCATCTTGCGGCATTTGATGTGAATCAGTCGTACATGGGGTACGGACACTTTAGTGATCCGAAACAGACGGTTCCTCCGATCGCTCTTACCTTTTACAGTTTTCACCTGATGGTTGGATTGGGATCATTTTTCATCGTATTGTTTCTTGTCCTCCTTTATCTTTCGATGACCAATGAACTCATCAATACACGCTGGGCCTTATGGGTTACATTGTTTTCTATTCCGCTAGGGTTTATAGCGTGTGAAGCAGGTTGGATCGTAGCCGAAGTAGGGCGGCAGCCTTGGGTGATTCAAGATCTTCTTCCGACGATGAAAGGGGTAAGTGCGTTAAATCCACTGAGTGTGCAGATCACTTTTTGGATGTTTGCGGCACTGTTTACCGCTTTATTGATTGCCGAAATTAAGATCATGGTTGCGGCGATTGCACATGGACCTCTTATTATGGAAAAAGGAGAAGATCATGTTTGAGACATGGGAACTGCTGTGGCTGCAAAATTATTGGTGGGGGATCGTCTCATTACTGGGCGGATTTTTGGCGATGATGCTTTTTGTGCAGGGAGGGCAGGCTCTGATTCCGTTGATAGGAAAGAATGAAACGGATAAAACACTGCTGTATAATGTTTTCGGACGTAAATGGGAATTGGGTTTTACGACACTGGTTTTATTCGGAGGAGCTATTTTCGCCGCTTTTCCCCTCTTTTATGCCGTCAGTTTCGGCGGAGCGTATGCGGCATGGATGACACTGCTGTTTGTTTATATCATTCAAGCGGTTTCCTACGAGTATCGTACCAAAAAAGGAAATGTCTACGGCGCAAAAATATTTGAAATATTTTTAAGTATTAACGGCTACCTCGCCCCGTTTTTAATCGGGGTGATTATCTCTACAATGTTTTCAGGAAGTCCGTTTATTCTTGATAATGACAAGCTTGCCCATTGGATAATGCCAACTCGCGGGCTGGAGGCATTGAGTGTCCCTTTTAATGTATTAGGCGGGATATGCGTACTTCTTATATCCCGTATATTGGGGATGCTCTATATTCTTAACAGCGTAAAAGAGGCGGAAATACTCCGTATAACGGAGAAAAAAAGACAATCTGAGATCGTGGTCACGTTGGTTTTTTTAGCCTCGTATGCAGTATGGATATTTTCAGTTTTGGGTGCCGATATTTTGCAGGGGAAAGTCGTGATTGAGTCCAACCGCTATTTCCATACCTTTATGAACCATCCGATCAGTGTATCGGTTCCGTTTGTGATCGGATTGCTTTTGTTTCTCTTCGGCGGATTTCGCGGTAAAGAAACAGGATTTTGGTTCGCTGCATCAGGTGCCGTATTGACGGTATTTGCACTGCTGCTCTCTACCGGGATCGGGGGAGCCCCTTTTTATCCCTCCTATGTTGATTTGAGCAGTTCATTGACGACCGCCAACAGTTCAGCCAGCCGCTATACGCTTATGGTCATGGGGTACGTATCGCTGTTCGTGCCGGTTGTATTAGGATACATCGCATATGTATGGTATTCTATGGCACGTCCCGTTACTCACGAAGAGATCAAAAACGATCCGTTTAGTTATTAGGAGACAGACTATGGAATACATCGAATCACTGCTTTGGCTTTCGTTATGGCCGATCATTATTTATTTAGGATATAAATTTGCATCTTTGAATCTTCGCCATTATCAGAAATTAGAGCGGCTGGAAGAACTTGAAAATACCTTTTTTGCCAAATCCTCTAAACACGAGGGATAAAGCCATGCTGCACCGTTATCGCGCTATAAAAGCGGTTTTAATTTCAGTGTAGCTTTTTCAATAGCAGATGAAACCTCTTTGTTTCCCCGCATCCCTGCGATATCCAATGGAGTTAATCCATCTTTGCTCATAATATGTCCTGATGCACCTTTTTCTAATAAGTATAAAGCAATCGGTGTATATCCTTTCCATATGGCCAGATGCAAAGCCGTAGCTCCACCTATATCTTGTGCAGTAACATCTGCACCTTTCTCGACAAGATACTTGACTGCATCCATATTGCCAACCCAGCTTGCATACATCAAAATGGTTTTGTTATTATCTTCCCGAACTGAATTAGCATCTTGAAGTGACTGTATTTGGGATTCAAATGTTGCAGTGTCATTTCGATCAAGAAGACTGACTAATGTTAAAATGTCTGCACCATGCATATAACTTGTCATTACAAAGAGAAGAATGAATATTTGTTTTATCATCATTATTTCTTAAATTGTTCAATAAACTCTTCGATATCATCGAACAAAGCCTGTAGATCTTCTTCGTGTCCCACTTCATCCGCCAAGATTTGTGAAACAAGATCGTAGGTGATTGTATCTTTTTCACGTGTAATATCAAGAATATTAGAATAAACACCAATAGCGCACTGTTCTCCTTTGATTGCTTGTTCCAATACCTTGCGTACATCTGGTTCGGTAGGAGCATCATATCCGCAGTTACTGTTCGTAAGCCACTCAGAAGGGTGAAGAATCGGAGTACCTCCAAGCTGTATAATGCGGTCACAAACCATTGTAGCATGACGGAGTTCATCGGCTGCATGTTGCGTAAGTTCTACAATGGCGGCATCTTTCATGAGTCCTTTAACCACTTTGGCTTCAATGAAGTATTGATAATAGGCAAGCCACTCATCACAATATGCTTTATTAAGAAGATCATAAACTGTTTGTGCTTCGATCCCGCGAAGAAGTGAAATACCTCTTTTACCCATTTGGATGCTCCTCAGTGATAGTTGGATTAACTCTATCACTCATTCTCTTAAAGGAAAATAATTATCCGCAGTATGAGATTAGTATTTCATCTGAAAGGACAGTAATTCCTTCGGATTTTGTATGGGCGATGACGCCTTCAATTTTTAGTTTTTTAAGAATACGAGAAAGGGTTTCCGGTGTGATTCCAATAAGTCGAGCTATTTCTATTTGCTTTAAGCGATTAAAAGCAAATAAATCATCACGGATAAGACGTGCTACTTTTGCAATTGCATTCGGTGCTGTGTGACGTTGCAGAGCAAGTTCTAATGCAGAAATTTTTTGAGTCAGAGAAGAAATAAGTGCAATGCTTAGAGACGGATCATTCTGAAGAAGATGCAAAAAAGGATCTCGAGGAATTTTAAGTAGAACGGAAATTTGTTTTGCCTCGCACGAAGCAGGATAGGGGATTTGTTTAAGTGTTGCAACTTCTGCAATAAGTGAAGGTGCGTGAAAATGGTGAATCGTGATCGTATCCAATGAAGCAGAGGATTTATAGACGGATACCTCACCATCTATGAGAAAATGAAAATAGCTGCTCTCATCTCCCTCATAAAAAATGACCTCACCTTCGCTGTAAGAACGGATGATCCCGATATTTTCAATTTGAGTACGTTGCGTATGGGATAAATGGGCAAAAATCCCAATTTTTTTGAGTGAAAATGGCTCAGTGTGAGATAAATGGTTCAAAACCGTATTCTTTTGCATGTAGTAGTTCTACAGGATATATGACCTGAGAATTGATAATACGCATGGTATATTTTCTTGGGGTATTACTAAGTGAAGCAATAAGATAATCGATACCGACACTGGTAGAATATTGGATCCAATCAAACGTAATATCATTATTCATCAATGCATTCGATTCATAGATATCATTAGGGAACTCAATTAAAGAATTGGCTAAAATGATATTTTTTCGATCTTGATATTGTGTCAAGGTTAAAAGTGTAGGATCGACATTAATCTGTGTAGAAAGTATGTTGTGCACTTTTATTTTGGAAAAAGTAATATGAGCCGCCAATAAAGCACTTTTGACTACGGGTATATGAATAATAACACTGCTCTTATTAAATAAAGAGGGTTTTGCCAGATAAGTGACTATATTATCGCCCTTTATATCGATAGGATAACTTGCAACTCTCTTTTTTTCATTTTTATGGGCAAGAAAAACTTCTTCTGTAGAGGTTTTTAGTTGTGTCCCAACACTGGAATTATCATAAAAAATGCTAATTGAATTTCCCATGTACGGGAGGAGAGCTTCAATTTGGGCAGAATAATCAATTCCGCCAAAAACAATATTTTCCGGTGAATCAGGAAGATCACGTTTGTGGACAGTCGGTATGTAAACCGGAATATGAATAGGAATAGTAATGAGATTTTTTGCACCACTGGACGTTAATGGTGCAACGATTGCATCCATCCCATCTTGCCGAATCTTTTCTAATGCTTGCGAAAGAGAACCGGCTGACTCATCGGGAATGTCATAACGTTTAAGTTGAAAGTGATCATTTTTAAGAGCAATAAGAGTTGCTTCTGAAACGTTAAAGACAGACTGTGTATATTTTCCAATGACGCCGGGTGCAGAAATAACAGCGATATTGATCATTTTATCTGTCGTGGAAAATTCGGAAGTAAAGTTTGTTGTATCCGTTGATTTTTGAATAATTATTGTACGGGCGTAACTGTAAAAAAAGAGTAGGGATGATAGCAAAATTATACGCATTAGAATCATGATAATTGCCCCTTTATGGTTTGTAAATCTCGTAAAGCCTCTTTTTTTAGAGAGGGATTACGAACAAGATAAAGCGGATGATACATAGGGATCAAAAGAGAATCTCTAAACGGTATGATTTCTCCTCGAACACGCTCAAAATCTTCGAGATCACCTGTGAGTATCTGATATGCATCTGAACCAAGTGTCACGATAATACTGGGTTTAATAAGTTCTATTTGTTTGGATAAAAATGGCGCGCAGCTGCTGCATTCGCTTTGTGAAGGACTTTGAAATCCAAAGGGCTTACATTTAACTGCATGCGTAAAATAGACATCTTCAACTTGATATTTCAACACTTTTTCAATCATATCTCGTAGCATAACACCGGATCTTCCGACATAGTAGTCTGACGCTTCATCTTCGGCAGCTGAAACATAAGCATCAATAAACATTAATGAGGCTCGCGGGTTACCGTAACCGATCATGCTTTGTCTGCGTGATTTGCTTAGATCGCACAAATAGCATTTTGATATATTTTCTCCTAATCTACTGAGAGAATCCGGAAGCGTATTTGAAGTGGCTTGTATATTAGGAGTAATTGGATCAATGTAGGCATATCCCAATGATTTTAAACGATAGAGGTTTTCTAATAAAGCAAGATTTTGAAAAGAGTCCACGAATTTCACTTCATATTAATTTATAAGGAGTATAAAGAAGAAGCGGTTAAAAGGAGATAAAGGGCTCTACAATGAAGAAACGATCTCTTCAGGTTTACCAGTAAAGTATCCTTGCGCAAAATCGACCCCGAGTTCTTTGACCGCAGTGTAGATATCTTCGCTGCTTACAAATTCGGCTATGGTCTTAGCACCGATTTTATGGGCAAAATTAACAATCGTTTCAACAACGATATGATGCCTTGAATTGTCGGTTATACCTTGAATAAGTGATCCATCAATTTTGATATAATCGACGTTCAATTTTAGAATATTCTCAAAATTGGAGTACCCTGTTCCAAAATCATCAATAGCAATTTTTGCTCCCAGTGCTTTCACGGAAGTAATAAATTCTACAACTTCTTCATAGTTTTCTATACCTTCTGATTCCAATATTTCAAAAACGATCCGTGAAGCAGTACCTGTTTGAGTGATGGTATGGATGATCTCTTTGACAATAAAAGGATCGCGTATATCGCTATCTGACAAATTTATGGAAAACTCTTCACTTCGTTTGGAAAAAAGAGAACATGATTGATTGAGAACTTCAAGAGTGATTTGAGGGTAAAGCTTTGTTTTTTTTGCAATAGTCAAAAATGCTGAAGGAGGCACAATAGTGCCATCATTATCAATCATTCGAACTAATGTTTCATATTTGTCGATATTTCCGGTTATTAGATTAATAATCGGCTGATAATGGCAAATAATTCGATGTTTTCCCAATGCGCTGCGAATAGCAGTCCTCATTTTCATATTGGAACGATAAGTTTCTTCAATATTTTCATGTTCTGCATAGAGCGCAAGAGAAAGTTTATTCTTTTTTGCACGGTTTAACGCAATATCGGCTCGGGTCAATAATTTACCATGTCCAATCGCCGCTCCAACCGTCATACGTATATTAATCGTTTCATTTTTAATAAAAAAGACTTTTTCTTCCAATAATGACATTAAAGCCGTAATTCGATTTCGTAAATCACTCCACGTAAAATGCTCATACAATAAAACGGCAAATTCATCCCCGCTTATGCGGTAGGGGAAAAAATTCATTTTACAAAACCACTGTCCTACCTGATTTAGAATGTTATCACCTGTCTCAATTCCGTAAAAATCATTAATTTCTTTAAAATCATCAATATTAAAGATGACACAAACAACTGGATTTCTCTTTTCCATATCGGAGACAATTTTTTGTCTATTAGGCAGACCTGTAAGCTGATCATAGTAGGCAAGTTTTAATGTTTTCTCTTGACTTTCGCGTAAAGCACTTAGGTCTGTGAAGATTGCAAGATAATTTTGTATTTTATTATTTTCATCCATAATAGCACTAATACTAACCCAGGCAGGAAAAACAGCACCATTTTTCCGCTTATTCCATATTTCGCTACTCCAGTGCTTTTCTTTGAGCAGCGTATTCCACATTTGATTATAAAAAGAAGGATCATGTTTTGCAGACGAAAGAAAATTTGTATTTTTCCCGATTACGTCTTGTTCACTGTAGCCGAATGTTTTTAAAAAGGAATTATTTACTTTTATAATATTATTGTGTCGATCGGTAACAATCATACTATCTGACGCATGTTCCATGGCCATCGCTAGTATTTCAAATTCACGTCGTCTTTCATGCATTTTATCCTCTTCCAATGTTTCGAGAGAGAGACAGCAGGATCTTTTATCCACACAACACCTTTTTTTGACTAAAAAATAATTTATTTCAACATTTTATTATTTATTCTTTAATAATAATTGTTCTATGTTTGCTTAAATATGTTACTTATATAATTTTTATAATTAATTAAATTAAATTAAATTAAAGTTTGAAAAAGAAGTTTTCGATAAAAAATAATGCTAAAATCACCGATATTAGATAACCAGTAAACAAAAGGAAGTGTGTGGACAATAATATACTTTATTCGATAGAGTCTTTTCCCCCTCTACCGGAATCAATCAATAAAATAAATTTACTTTGCAGTGTAGAAGAGATAGATTTAAAAGCAATTATTCAAGTGATTGAATCAGATCCTATACTTTATACAGATATTTTACGTTTTTCCAATGTTCCTTATCATGGTTTTAGATACCCGATTACATCAATCTCACAAGCGATTGCACTCTTTGGTATTGCTGCAATTCGTGGTATGTCTCTCACAGCTGCATTGAAAGCGCATCCCTATACGGATTTGAGTTCATATGGGATGAGTATACACGAATGGTTTTCAGTTATGGAAAAGCAGCAACGTTTTCTGGACCTCTGGTTGGTAAAAAAACATCGTTCCATTCTACAATCTCTCGGCGGTTTGACTTTTATTTTAGAAATAGGGCGCTTGGTTGCTTCATATGCTTTGATGCTGAATAACATATCATATGTATTTACGGGAAATGAACCCGATAAGCTCCTAATAGAAGAAAAAAATCTTTTTGGAAAATCAGGTGATGAGTTGGCCGGAAAATTATTCGATTATTGGAATTTTGATGAAATGTTTACGAACTCACTATACTATTCTTTCAATCCTGAAGAAGCAACAGATCCGCGTGCATGTGCTGCCTTAAAATGCGCCAGATCTCTTTTTACGTTGAAAGAGGTGAAACCATTTGAAGAAATTGAATCTATTCTGGAACAATATGATTTTAAAGTAAATGATGCGAGAGTTGCTTATGAGATATTACTGAGTGATGATGAGATAGATGATTAAAAAGCCCGAACAAGTCGGGCTTTAAACGTTATTCAGCGACTTCGACTTCGACTGGAGTTGATTCCCACACACCGTGTTTAGTGCAGTAACCGTGTGCTATTAGAGTTAATTTTTTACCCATAGGAACAATATTGAAAGTTACTTCCGCATGATTTTTTTCATTACCTAGTGTTCCCGGTACAAAATCAGCACGAGCGAGTAGAGTTTCACCGTTATAAAGTGAAATGTTCGCGATAAAGTGATCGAAATCATCAGGGTGAGAATATTCGTTCCCCATTTTTACAGTAACAGGAAATTTTTCACCTTTTTTTGCAGTTGAAGCACAGTGAATGAACGGTGAATGACGGTCAATGTAGTCTTTTTTTGCTTCGCGGTCTACAGTACTGATGTCTACGTAACGGTTGATTGTTGGCATGAGAATTCCTTGTTTTTAAAATTAATTCAGACATTGTACACCTCAAAACTTTTAACTACACCTAAATGAGATACTTTATCTCTTAATTAATTTTTTCCAAAGCAACAGCGATTTTTAACCAATAGCGGGGTAAAATCGGGCTTTAAAAATGATTGATGGATAAGTGAATATGTTAAAACCTCTTTTGATTGAAATCGGTGTTGAAGAACTCCCCGCTGTACCCCTTCTCAAAGAACTCTCTGAAATCGAGAAAAAATGGGTTGCCGTACTTGAAAAAAATGCTCTTTTAGGGGAGTTTGAATTCTATTATACACCGCGTCGTTTGGTACTGTGGCACCGGGAATTTAAAGTTTCCCAAGACGACCGTGTCGAAGAGTTTTACGGTGCACCAGTTGAGATCGCTATTAAAGACGGTGTCCCGACTCCTGCTGCTTTAGGTTTTGCAAAAAAATGCGGTGTTGAATTCGACCAAATATCACGTGCTGAAAAGGGAGGGAAAGAGGTCCTTTTCTTTAGCCGCACGGTAGAAGGAAGACCAAGCAGTGAAATTTTAGGTGAGATGATCGAGCAATGGATTAAAAGTCTAAACTTCGGTAAATCAATGCGCTGGGGTTCCTCGCATGAGAGCTTTATTCGTCCGATCCGATGGGTCAACGTTATGATGGATAATGAGGTAGTTGATGTAGAACTTTTCGATGTTCGCTCATCTGCTCATACGTATGTCCACCGGATCAGCCACTTTGGAGCGAAGAATGTTGATTCTATCCACCACTACTTCGATCTTCTTAAAGAGGGATCGGTGACACTTTATCCGCAAGAGCGTCGTAAAACCATTTTAGATACATTCGCAGCACTTGAACAAGCCCATGGCATCAGCATCGAAGTAGATGCAGATCTTTTGGACGAAGTCGTTGCAATTACCGAGCATCCGACACCGCTATTAGGCAGTTTTGATGAGAGTTTCCTTGAGCTGCCCCCTGAGGTTATCATAACCTCGATGAAAGAGCATCAGCGCTATTTCCCGGTCTTCAAAGACGGAAAGCTGATTAATGCTTTTGTCGTCGTTTCAAATGCACTTTGTGATGATTTCTCAAAAGTGATAGAAGGCAATGAGAGGGTTCTTCGTCCACGCCTTTCCGATGCACTCTTTTTCTACCGAAACGACCTCAAAAAAGGGCTCAGTACTGCAGGATTGGAAAAAGTCGTCTTTATGAACGGTTTGGGGACGTTGGCGGAAAAAATCAAACGTGAAAAAGTGGTCGCATCGACCATCGCAAACTTGATATATGATAATATCAATCCTAATCATTTAGAACGGGCAATGGAATTGGCAAAAGCCGACTTGATGTCTGAAATGGTCTATGAGTTTACCGAGCTACAGGGACTTATGGGATATTACTATGCACTAGCTCTAGGTGAAAGTGCCGAAGTAGCCACTGCGATTAAAGAACAATACCTCCCTACGGGAGAAGAAAGTGCGTTACCAAGCACCATGCTCAGTGCGATTGTTGCGATGTCGATGAAAGTTGATACGTTGATCGGCATGTTCAGCATTGGTGAAATTCCTACAGGTTCTCGTGACCCGTTTGCCCTACGTCGTGCTGTTAACGGTATTATCAAAATCGCAGTAGAATATCGAATTCCGCTGAATTTCTCCAATTTAATCGATCAGCTTACCAATCTCTATCCGCAAGGGAAAGAGTACAAAAAGAATATTGAAACATTTGTAATTGAACGACTAGCAGGAGCCTATGTCGGTATTAATCCATCGATTATCCAAGCAGTAGTTGCCAAAGATGCAAATGTAGAACTCGATGTTCTTGAAATTGATCAAAAAATCCGTGCCGTCAATACCATTGCATCATCCGATTCATTTGTCGAAGCATTTTCTACCTTTAAACGGGTCAGCAACATTCTCAAAGATGAAGCGATGGACAAAGGGTTCAGTGTCAATGAGTCGTTGTTTGAAAACGATGCGGAACGCCATCTTTATGCTGCCGCAACCTCAGCGATCTCTGCGAGCTACGAAACTCTCGAAGATCGTTTGGATGCACTCTTCGGTCTCAAAGCACCTTTGGATGCCTTCTTCGACAACGTTATGGTCAATGCCGAAGATTTGAGTGTCCGTGCCAACCGCAAAGCGTTGGTCGGAATGATCTACGCAGAGATTTATTCGATTGCCGACATTAAAAACATCACCTTATGATGTCATCATCATCGGTGCAGGGGTAAACGGCTGCTGTAGCGCTTATACGCTTCATCGTGCCGGTTTACGTGTCGCTCTGATCGATCAAAACGGTATTGCTTCGGGCGGTAGCGGTGCGGCAGGGGCGTTTATATCACCTAAAATTTCCAAAGCGGGCGAACTCAAAGAGATAATGAGTGAAGCTCATACTGAAGCACTTGATTTTTATACGACAAATTTTCCAAATTTTACCCTAGTAAAACCGCTCCTTCACATCGCCAATAGTCCGAAAGAGGGTGAAAAAGTTGAATCTTTCATTCGTGATACCCATTTAAAGCACTCAAATATTCCCCATAAAATACAGACTTTACTGAGTGATGAAGCACAAAATGCTGCTTCGATTTATTTTGACACGGGTGCTATTGTAGATGCTCAGGGCGTGTGTCGGGCAATGGTGGATGGAATCGACTTTTATTGCTTCAAAGCAGAACATATTACACATGAAAATGGACTCTGGCAGGTTGGCAACCTACATGCAAAACATCTGGTTCTATCGATCGGTGCCTATCCGAAACTCTTGCCTGTCGATTATGTTGGATTACGAGGAATTTGGGGGCATCGAATCGACATTGAAACGTCGACACATATTCCATGTATTTTGCACCAACATGTTTCGATCTCTCCG
Source organism: Sulfuricurvum sp. (assembly GCF_028681615.1). Taxonomy (NCBI): domain Bacteria; kingdom Pseudomonadati; phylum Campylobacterota; class Epsilonproteobacteria; order Campylobacterales; family Sulfurimonadaceae; genus Sulfuricurvum; species Sulfuricurvum sp. The sequence goes on along the minus strand of NZ_JAQUHV010000005.1, from coordinate 45,967 downwards.
ACGAACAAAGAAGGAATTGTCGCTATCGGAGCGACTCATGATGTCCACTATTCACCGTTTTCAGGGGAACCTTATGATTTAGTGCAGGGGAGAGAGATACTTCTTGAAAAAGCCTCTAAAACATTAATGTTAAATAATATCATAGTTCTTGCGGATTATACCGGCTTGCGTTCAGGCTCAAACGACTATCTCCCAATGTTGGGCAATCTGGTAAATGCGGATGCAACATTGGCAAAATATCCCCATATACGTCATGGTCAAGCAGTAAATCCAACTGATTACCTCTATTATCCAAACGTAACTATGATTAACGGTTCAGGCGGATACGGATTTGTTCTTGCGCCGTATTTGGCAAAAAGACTAAAAGAGTTCATTGCAGATGGTTTCGAGATGGATCCGATCTTGTCTCCGTCTCGTTTTTTCCCTCGATGGGCAAAGCGTCAGTCGTAAACAACAACACCATAGTTGTCATCAATCCGGTAAAAGCGTGAATCGGATGTAATGATCAACTCATCAAGACGTGCCAGATGGACATAACTTTGTTTCCCGATTTTGATCCCGTTTTCGAGAAAAAAACGTTTGAGGTTCACAAATTTGATATCGTTGACAAACTTGTATTCGAATTGATGGTAAAGACGCATTTTTTTATAGCCGAAAATATGGCTGTCTATTCCAAGCTGTGTCGCTGCATATTGGGTTGGAAGATAGCCGCCTAGGTCGGTTAAATCTTCTTCGATATGTGCATATTTTTCAGGAAGAGTATTCTTTTCGATAAAGACATAGCGGTTCAGTTTTATATGTCGGCTGTCATTCCAGTAAGAGTAAGCCGGAGAGGAAAGGGAAAGTTTTGTATAAACCTCTTTCCAGAGCCAGTGTTTATCAAGGATGGAATAAAAAGAGGACATCTTTTTTTCTTATTCGTCGTATTGTGGAGTATTAAGAGCCAATCGCTTGGCATACATAAAGCGCTCTTTGTAATATCCTTTGTCAATTGAATCATATTGAACTTTTCGACTGGCGTAAGAAGCATGGATAATTTGTCCGTTTCCAGCATATATGGCTACATGGGATGGATCGGATTTATAGGTACGGTAAAAAAGCAGATCTCCGACCTGTAGATCTTTTGGGTCGACATTTTCACCGAGATGCGCCTGTTCTGTAGCGCTATGGGGTAGTGCTATACCAAATTGTTGGAATACCTGCTGTGTAAATCCGGAACAGTCGGTACGATCCCCTGATTTATCCCCAAAGCCATAGGGTGTGCCAAGAAACAGTTTTGCACGTGCAAGAATCTTGTCTTTTAGATTTTTCAAATTTCCTGCGATCTTTTGTGGTGCATTTTTAGGCGGTTCATCAATGTTTGCATTATCGGGACAAACTGTATTGGAACCAATCGGAGAAGGTTTGGCGATTACTAGATAAGGGTTGGTATCTTTACCGATAGAATCGTGATCGAATGTGGTGTTTTTTAAGACTGTCTCTTTGACAACCGGAGGTGTTGGTGGAGTTGGTTTGGCTATTGTTAAAGTTTGATTGTTTTTTTCAAAAGGGTTATCATCATTTTTTGCTGAATCGTTAACTTTTTTTAGTTCCCGTTCATATTCTAAAAAGAGGGACGGTTCACGCCTCTGTGATTCTGCTTGAACCGTTAATGTCAGTAAAATCAGTGATAGCACTGTTCGTTTTATCAGCATTAACCCTCCTTCTTTTTTCTGCGTTGTAGTCATTATAGATTAAAAAGCTTTATTTTTTTTTATAATGCTAAATTTTAACACTTCGTTATGGTACACTTTCTTCAAAAACAGATGGATAACAAGCACAGATGAGAGAAGCAATTGTACTGTTAAATATGGGTGGACCAAACAATCTTCACGAAGTAGAGATGTTTTTGCACAATATGTTTAATGACCCTTATATTATACGGACAAAAAGTGCTTTGTTGCGCAAATTTATAGCCGGAATGATTACGTTGACACGTGCCGAAAAGTCTCAAGATATTTATCGTCAAATCGGTGGAAAATCTCCTATCGTTGATATTACACGCTCTTTGGTAAATCAACTGAATGTGGCTCTAGGAGAAGATATTATTGTTGATTTTGTTATGCGATATACACCTCCTATGGCAATGGAAGTGTGTACACGTTTACAAGAACTGGGTGTTGAGAAAGTATATCTAATACCTCTTTATCCCCAATATTCGAGTACTACGACCCAATCATCGCTGGATGATTTTGAGCAAACAGCTCATAAAATCGGCTGGCATGTAATCACTGCAGAAATTAAACATTTCTTTTCCAGCGAAACGTATAATCGATGTGTTGTCGAACGCATTAAAGAAGCATTGGGATCTGATAATGCCGGATCATTTGATATTGTGTTTTCTGCCCATGGATTGCCACAAAAAATCGTTGATCAAGGTGATCCGTATCAGCGTCAGGTTGTAGCGCATGTTGGATTGATAGAAGAGATGTTGAAAAATAACTGGCTTGACTTTAACGGTATTCATTTGGCGTATCAGTCTAAAGTCGGACCTATGAAGTGGTTGGAACCGTCTTTGGAGACGACATTACATTCATTAACCAATAAGAAAGTCATTATCGTCCCTATTGCTTTTACGATTGATAATTCCGAAACCGATTTCGAACTTTCTATTGAATATGCTGAAGTGGCTCATGAATTTGGCTATCAAGAGTATCGTGTCTGCCGTTGTCCGAACGATCATCCGTTATTTGTCCAAACACTCATTGAACTTTATGAGAAAATGAAATAAATGCAACGCATCGCGATTTTTGATATGGACGGTACATTGATTGATTCGGGTTTGGATATAACCGTGTCTATCAATTATGTCCGATCGCAGTGCTATTCTCTTAAGCCTTTGAGTGTTCAAGAAGTTGTCGATGCCATTAATGCTCCGAAGCGAAATTTATCTGAGATATTTTATGAAAAAGAGACTTATGAACAATGTGCCCGTGATCTTTTTGAAGAACACTATTTTGAACAATGCATTCAAAATGTAGTAGCATACGAAGGCGTTCATGATGTACTAAAAACGCTACACGATCATGGTGTTGCAATGGGTGTTGCAACGAATGCTCCAAGTATTTTTGCAAAGCGTATGTTGAAGCATTTGGAATTGGACATTTTTTTTACGAATATAATCGGTGCGGATAATGTAGAAAGCCCAAAACCCCATCCACAAATGCTCAATCACCATTTAAATCATTTCCGATATCGTCCGGGTACGGATAATGCTTGGATGGTAGGTGACAATTCCAAAGATATTGAAGCAGCTTCCCGTGCAGGGATACGCAGTATCTTCGCTGCATGGGGCTTTAGTACTGATGGGAACGGAGATTATTTTGCATCAACGCCTGACTCGTTATTCAAAATTATTTGTGAAAAAGGATAAAGTATGATCAGTATCGATTTACTTTTTATCATAATTGTGATGTCACTTTTATTTTTACGTCATACTGCAGTCTATAAAGATCCGAATAAAATCAATTACACCCCAGTAGTACTGGCGCTAGGGATCATTGGCGGGTTGTTGCATTTTATTCTCAGCGGTATGACAGATATCAATATATTCAAAGAATCGCTTCTACCGTTAAGTGTAGGGGTAATACTGGCTTCCATTATGAGTGTTATGAGTCAAACAGTTTCCAGCATCAACAAGCATGAAGATCGGCTTCGATCTGCTTCATTGAATGAAGAAATAAGGTCTATAGAATCCGTTTTATCTACTTTGGGCGAACGGTTAGATATTGTGGCACAAATGGAGAGCTCAACCCATGATCAAATTCGTAATGTTTTTAAAGAAGAACTCGATAACCTAAATGCAATACAAGCCAATCAAAAACTCTTCGTCTCCAAAATAGAATCCCTTTTAGCAAAACAGCAAAGTGCTATGGAAAAATTTGAAGAATTTACTCTCAGTGAACTTCCGAGTCTTGATAATGTCGTGCATCGTCATATCGATCTTTTACGTGTCGCGGAACAAGATCATTTTAATCAGCTCAAAAACGTATCTCGTACCACGTGTGATGAACAAAAAGAGGTGCATACGCAGCTAAAAGAGTTACATGACCTCGTATCCCATATGAACCGTCAGCATCTTCCTGATCATACCATTGCAGTTTTGCAAAAAGAACTGGATCGCATTATCCATGATTTTTCGCATCATATTCAATTACTCGGTTCAAAAAGTGAATCTATTGTAACCTCATTACTTGAAAATGATTCATTATTACGGGGGACACGAGAACAAAGTGAGCTTATCATGCAGCAAATGGTCCTCTCATCCAAGCAGATGCGAGAAATGACGTCTCATTCAAAAGAGCTTGCCGATTCGCTTAAACCACTTACACGACTTTTCGCTTCTGCAGAAACCCTGCATGATGAGTTTAGTGATGCTAAAGGCAAATTGAGTGAACTTATTGTCACGCTTGAATCCTATGAACGTCAAGAATACCGTTCAATACGACAGAGTGTGGAGCAGGTGGCTGCAGAAGCGATAGCACAAATGCAGGTTTTGGTTCAAACTCTTCAAAAAAGAGAATCGATTCCGTTGGTTGAAACGAGAAATGTTCAAGAATTGGCGAGCAAAGTAAAACTTCATAAGAGCTATTTGGGAGAAAACCAAGAATAAAGACTTTATAATGACGAAAAAATAAGGTTTTAGTTAATGGTCGAATTTTATGAACTTCTTGATGATGAGAATATCCCCTATCGATGTGATGTTGAACTTGACCTCATCGAAGAAGCACCTCAAGAGTATCGTCCATCTCTCTTATGGCTTTTCGTCAAGGCTGATGCCGTTACTGAAAGTTTGGAATCATTTACTCAAGATTTAATAGCTACCCTCAACACTTCTTTGGATGCGGTATTTGCAGGACGTGTAATGAAAGAGGGGTGGGCTGAGTTTTATTTTTATGCTCCTCAATCAAAACGTTTTGAAAATATTAGCTCCGATGTAATGAATCGGCATGGTGGATTTGTGTATGAACGCGGTTCGTCGAGAGATAGCAAATGGGAAATGTATAGTGATAACCTTTATCCTGATGCATATGGGCTTTTGAGTATCCAAAACCGACATACGATCGCTGCACTTGTCGAAGCAGGCGATGATTTAAATATTCCTAGAGAAGTTGAACACTATCTCTTTTTTCAAACCAAAAGTTCTATGGAACGTGCGATTGCACAGCTCGCTTCGCATGGGTTTAATGTGAAAGAATATGTCAATGATGACGAAAGTGACTATGGATATGGTGTTGTTCTGATCAAGAATGAAGCCATAACAGCTGAAATTGTTGAAGAAACTACGACATCGCTCTATGAGTCAGCGATGCAGGAACACGGCCTTTATGAAGGATGGAGTACTGTTTTAGGTTGATTGTTTATTCAACCTGACTACAATATTAAACTAAATTACTGGATGTAAGGAAACTAATGGCGCTCAACAAGCCGCAATACACACTCTTTAGAAATACAAAATATGCCCTTAACGGCTTGCTTGAAGTGACGAAAAATGAAAAGTCATTTCGTCTTCAAATCATTTTATTTGTTATGGGGATGATCATTGCATGGAGCCTGCCGATAGCCTTTGTCTATAAATCCATTCTTTCTGTTTCATTGTTTATTCCGCTTCTTGCTGAAGTAATCAACAGTGCGGTAGAACGAACCGTTGATTTAGTAACGTTTGATCACCATGAACTGGCAAAACGGGCAAAAGACGCCGGAGCGGCATTGGTATTTCTTTCACTCGGCATGTTGGCATTTATATGGGGTTTGACTCTGTATGCAGCCTTTTTTCTGTAACAATTTCGTAAGAGATTTTCACCTATAATTACACTATCTTTTTTTTCAGGGGTTTTGCTATGGCAACTGCACTCATTATCGGCGCCGGCGGAGTAGGGCGCGTTGTAGCACATAAATGTGTTATGAACAACCATGTATTTGACCGCATTATTTTAGCGAGCCGTAGTATCGGACGTTGTGAAGAGATCCAAAGTGAACTTCCATCAGGTGCTATTGAAATTACGACCGTAGATGCGGACAATACACAAGAGGTCATTGATCTTATCAATAAATTCAATCCTGATATTTTAATCAATGTCGCTTTGCCGTATCAAGATCTTACGATTATGGATGCATGTATCGCTACAAAAACCCCTTATCTCGATACGGCTAACTACGAACACCCTGACGAGGCAAAATTTGAGTATAAACTTCAATGGGCACGTAATGAACAGTTCAAAGAAGCCGGAATCATGGGGCTGCTAGGAAGCGGATTTGATCCTGGTGCAACAAACATTTTCTGTGCATACGCTCAAAAACACTATTTCGACGAGATCCACACAATCGATATCCTTGACTGTAATGCCGGTGATCACGGCTATCCGTTCGCAACAAACTTCAATCCTGAGATCAACCTTCGCGAAGTAAGTGCAAAAGGACGTTATTGGGAAAACGGTGAATGGATTGAAACCGCACCGATGGAAATCATGCAGGTATGGGATTATCCGGAAGTAGGGCCTAAAGACAGCTATCTGTTGTATCACGAAGAGATGGAATCATTGGTAAAACACATCTATGGTCTTAAACGTATCCGTTTCTTTATGACATTTGGGCAAAGCTACCTTACACACATGAAATGTCTCGAAAATGTCGGTATGCTCGGAATCGAACCGGTTGAACATCAGGGGATAAAGATCGTTCCGATCGAGTTTTTGAAAACTCTGCTCCCTGATCCGGCATCTCTTGGCCCTCGTACCAAAGGTAAAACCAACATTGGTATCGTTGCCGAAGGTCTAAAAGACGGTAAAAAACGTAAAATTTATATCTATCAAGTCAAAGACCACGAAGAGTGCTATGCCGAAGTAAAATCACAAGGTGTATCGTATACGACAGGTGTTCCTGCCGTTATCGGTGCCAAATTGATGGTTCAGGGCATTTGGAGCGGACAAGGCGTATTTAACATGGAACAGCTCGATCCGGATCCGTTTATGGATGAAATGAACACCCAAGGACTCCCTTGGAATGTTATCGAGATGGACGTTTAACTAAACAAAGTACTTACATATCCAACGACACGGGAGGAATCTCCACTCGTGTCGGCACTTGTTCTATAATCAAGAATCGTACTTTTTAACCCTTTTTTCTTAGCCACATTCAACATAGCCTCTACACCAATAATACCGCATGCTTCACACCCTTGATGCAATTCAACTGTGTTTTTATCTCGAATAGCTTCCAAACAGATCTCATCGATTTGATTTGCTTGTTTTTGTGAATAGTAATGACTCAAATCGGTACTGATAACAACGGCAACATCCCCTTGATTCAGACAATAAGCTATGATAGGTTCAATTTGGGAAGGATCCGAATATGCGTAGACAATCTCTACGACGTTTACATCCGGAAAATAGTGTTTTATAAAAGGCATCTGCACTTCGGTGCTGTGTTCGTGATGTGCTTCCGGATAATATGCAACATGCAACCGCTCTTTTAAATCTTTTACGAGATTACGATCGATTGCTAAATTTCCTAATGGTGTCTGATACGAGTCCATATCCGATATGCTTGCCCCATCAAAACCGACACGATGGGAAGGACCGATCACTACAATTGTTTTAGGATGGGTATTTTTTAAAATACGAAATGCGATGTTTGCTGTAAAACCGGAATAAATCCAGCCTGCATGCGGAACAATGATCGCATTGCCTTTTAATAGATCGAAACGATGTAACACATCAGGATGGGATGATAATATCGTATTGAAATGCTCAATCATCACATTAATCTCTTTTTCCTGTGCAGGATAAAAACTACCTGCTACACTCATAAGACGGTGTGTCATTTACGCCTCCTTGATTTTCTCAACCTGATACGTATAAATATCGGGATGATACGAGAGGGGATCATTTCCAATCCCTGCTTTTAGACCTAAATGGGTAAAAAATGAATCAAAATCTTCCAATTCTTCCCATACCTGGGGTAAAAAAGTTGCCTGATAATTTCCTACGCGTAGGATAACACCGTCGATATTTGGGCGGATAATGTGTGATAGATCTTCAGCATCCTTGTATGTGACAAGTTCAGGTTTAGTGAGAAGTGATACTTCAATCTTTGCTGAATCAAGTTCATTTAGAGAAAGCGGAGGAAAGCGTGGATCACGAAAGGCCGCGGATTCGGCATTAGAGACTAAATCATCAATCAAACTCTGATGGGCGATGATCGAACCGATACAACCACGTAAATGACCGTTTAGAGTAAGTGTCACGAAAGTGGCTCTTTGTATCTTTAGTTCGGGATATGTATCTATTAGTGTATCTTTATCAACAACTGTATGCTCAAAATGTGCTTTAATCACATCTCTAGCGATCTTCAAATATACTGTAGTATTCATTTAATCTCCTTGATTCATATGCGGAGCTAAAACTAGGATTGACTACAATTGTATCATGCAAAGTGTAATAAAATGAGAGATGAGAAAGAAAGAATTTTGGAGAATTGATTGAGAGATGTTGTTTCCCCAAACAAAGGGGAAATGAAGGGGTTATACTGCTCCGAATGAAGCTTTTCCACCACGTTGCAATGCTTTGATATCATCATAGGTTTTATCATTCAATCGAAGATTACTGCGTAGAATTTCTTTTGCTACCGCATCAATTTTCTCTTTGTCAGACATTTTTTTCAAATCACCTTTTGAAAGATCAGCGATATCAAGCAAGTCATTCCATACTGAACTTTCATCCAATGCAAAAGTATTGAAGGTAATTCCTTCATACACAAATGTCCCTTTACCGATAATGTCAGAGACGAAAAGAAGGTATTTTCCTTCTGGAGTCAAATACTCTTTGTATTTTGCAACAAATGGTTCAAAAAGATCCAAGGATTGGAGTTCTAAAGCCATAAAATCGATTGTATCGTTGTTGGTAGCCAATAGTACTTGTTTAACAATATCTTTAGGCGGAAGACTTTTATCGGCAGTAATTACTTTACCTTCAGTAACGATGAGACATCCACGGTACGCATATTTGTAAGCATCAGTCGGTGCGTTGTAAACGATCATCCATTCGAGTTTGTTTTCAGCGATGTAGTCTTTTATAGACATTGAGGTTCCTTCAGAGTTATATATATTTTCTCAATACAATTCTTGTTCCATCAATTTTGTCGGTGTAGAAATAACTCTGTGCTACAATCACACCCGTAAAACTACCTTCCTAGGAATTTCCATGAGCGATATCGATTTTTCCCAACTCACCCATACTCCGTGTTATATTTGTGAAGAAGCCCGGTTAGAAAAAAATTTACAAGTAATGCAGCGTGTGCAAAATGAATCCGGGGCTAAAATCATCCTTGCGCTCAAAGGGTTCGCGATGTGGTCGACTTTTGATTTAGTAGGAAAATATCTGCATGGATGTACTGCGAGCGGATTACATGAAGCTAAGCTCGCACGTGAAAAAATGAACAAAGAGGTTCATACCTATTCTCCCGCATTTAAAGACGAAGATATTGATGAAATAGCCCGTATATCGGATGATATCGTTTTTAATTCCCCAGCACAGTTTCACCGTTACTATGATAGGGTAAAAGCAATAAACCCATCGATCTCGGTGTCTTTGCGTGTTAACCCTGAATATTCGTCCTCTCCGGTAGATCTTTATAATCCGTGCGGTCTTTACAGCCGGTTAGGAACGACTTTGTCTAATTTCAATGAGAGTATTGTAAGCAAACTGGACGGTTTAAATTTTCATGCGTTGTGTGAACAAAACGTTGATGCGCTGGAAGGGGTACTCGAAGCGTTTGAGTCGAAATTCGGTTCTTATATCAATGGATTAAAATATGTCAATTTTGGGGGAGGGCACCATATTACCCGTATCGATTACAATGTTGATCGCCTCATCGAAGTCATAAAAGCATTTAAATCCCGTCATAATGATATCACCGTCTATCTTGAGCCGGGTGAAGCGGTAGGTTGGCAAACAGGCCCGTTGGTTGCATCGGTACTTGATATTGTACATAACGGAATGGACATAGCGATTTTGGATACGTCTGCTGAAGCCCATATGCCCGATACACTTGCAATGCCATATCGCGCTGCTGTACGTAATGCCGCGGAAGCAGGTGAAAAAGCATACACCTATCGTTTTGGCGGAAATACGTGTTTAGCTGGCGATATTATGGGAGACTATTCGTTTGATGTACCGTTGAGAGTTGGAGATAAAATTATCTTTGAAGATCAAATTCACTATACATTTGTCAAAAATACAACTTTCAACGGGATTAAACTCCCGTCTCTTGCAATCTGGACAAAAGAAGGGAAACTAAATGTTCTCCATGAGTTCGGCTATGAAGATTACCGAAACCGTCTATCGTAAGAATTAGCGTTTTGCAAGTGTAAAGGCAAGGGCATCCGCGACTAATTCGTACATCTCTAAGACAGGAGCACTCTGTTCCATAATCGTTTTATGCATTTTCTCTTCATATGCCAGTTTGATGTTGCGTTGGGCCAATTCGCTAATTTTATTCGTGATCTTGTTATTGATGGATTCAAGCTGTGCAATATGACTTTTTCTTTTTGTAATGAGTTCATTGTAATAATCATTTAGTAGAACCATTTCATTTTTTATCGCTTCACTCTCGTCTGAATTCGATGAGAGTTTCTCTTTAAGGGACATCAATTTCATATCAGCATCAGGTAACAATTTTACAATTTCTTCCAGTTCTTTCTCAATATTATGTTTAGATTTTTTTTCGGATTCAATCTCTTTTTCCGACTCGTTAACACGTTCCTGAGCGATAGTTAAAACTTCGTCTTGAGCCGCGACTTTGATTTTTGTTTGTTTGTATTGCATCATCAAAGAAATGACGGCGCTACAGTTCCATCTGTTGTTGCGCTTATCCGTAATAGCATATTTTTGTATTTTATTTCCGTTGGCATCGATGACCGTTTCTTCGGTAAAATAATTGACAAATTTTTCAGCATTTTTATTTCGGTTCTCAATAAAATTCAAAAGATTTTTAGAGGTATGTAAAAGAATTTTTTGAAAATATTGTCGAAGTATATATCCCGTTTGTCCTTCAATTTTAGAACGATCATCTTCACTGACGATATCGAGCAGCATAACCTCTACCATGGATCTAAATACTTGAATAAACGTTTTGCTAAAGGTCATATTGCTGATAAACGCAAAGTTAAGGCTATCTGCAAGAACATCATCCAATACCTCTTCAATCATCGGCCATGCACCATCAGGAAAGTAGGTTTGATACATTATTTCCATGCTCTCAATGGATTCCCCTGAAAATCGTTTATCCACACCTTCCGGTATTTTTTTAGGAGGGGTAAAATAACGTATCGAAATTTTTCCACGCAAAAAGAAGATAATATCACGTTCATCAAGATTGAAAATATTGTCGACCTGCTGTCGTGTAATATATCGTGCAGACTCCATCGATTGTTTGTTGTCAATGTAGCCTTGCATAATCTGTGTATAAAATTCGTTGGGGATAGAAACTAAAAAAGGCAATGGAAGAAATTCAGATTTTTTACTTTCTAAATCACTGATTAAGGCCCTGTTTTTATGGATCATACGGTCAAGCTTTTCTGAATTTGAATGATCAAAAAAATGTTTGTGTATGGTAAAAGTTTTAAAAGAGATCTTGATATCAATATTTTGATTGGATTGAGCAAAATAGGATACTATGGCTTTTTTTATGGCCTCTTTTTTATCGTTGAAATACTCTTCTTTTTCAAAAAGCGATAATTTTTTGAGCAACGTAAAATAGTGTTCAAGTGTAAAATCAAGTGCATAAAGGTTTTTGGGAAGGATCGTATCCAAAACATCGATGACATCAGAAACTATCTTTGGATTGACAAAGGCTGTATCCGACTGAGAAGTATTTGTCTCATTCATATTAAATAATCTCATCTCGTAGTTTTTTAATGAGTTCCTGTTCCCGTCTAGCAATGTATTTTCCGAGTTCACCCTCTTGTTGGAGATTTGTTTCAATCTTGAAATGGTATTTGTATCCTGCTTCATAGGAAGATTTGAAGACTAATTTTCCCTTTACTTCCGGTGATTGTCCCATAATTTCAGGAGGGAAGATCAAGGTTACATCACTTAACGGAGAAATTGCATACGGATGTTTCGTCGTAACAGCGATTCCTCCAATGGAAATATCATACAAATGACAATGCAAGGTGAGGCTTGGGTGGACAATCGTAAAACTATACGGTTTTGGAGGTTGTACACGAATGCTTTGACGATGAAAAAGTGAGGTCTGAAGCTGATCAAACTGTTTCAATTCCAACAGACGTTCACCTTCAACCGTTATCGGATTAACGGATGCATAAACATCATTGATGAATTGGTCTTTTTTGAGAATATAAATGCCGTTTTGTATCAATGCGGCAGTCTCTTGAAGAGGGTGTACGCGGAGGATAACACTTTGGGTATCGGTATGTAAAATTTCAGCGGTATATTGGATAGGTACACCGTAATATGTGTTAAGGACCGTAATAGCCTCTGACTTCTGGCGAAGTGTTTCAAGCGCATTGATAAAAGCATCTTCGAATAAGAAGAAGGATTCATCATCCAGCCGGTTAGCGGCATAGGTGACAAACCTTTCGATAGCTGTAGAAAAAGAGACGATTTTACTCCATCCGCCAAGGTGTCCGTAAAACGATTTTATATAATGGTTTAGTACGATATAAAATGTATCGGATAAAAATCGTTCAACCTCTTCAGAATTACGAAACAGATCGCGTATATCGCTTAATACCGTATCAGAATCGGATTTTTTTTCTAAGAAAAGCCAATCAAACAATGCACCGATAAGGACTTGAAATTGGCTTTGTGAAATAGGTGTCGATACAATATCCGAATACGCTTTCCAAGCCGCTTTTATAAAACCGGGACGAAATAATTGTATATTAAAATGGGGATGGCTTAAGCTCTTAAACACATTGATAGATGCTTTTTCAGCCATGGTTTTCATCTTTAACGTTAAATGTAATTGCTGCCTTGACAGCATTCATATAACTCAGTACGGATGCTTTATTTTGATACGCTATGTCATACGCCGTTCCATGATCGACAGAAGTACGAATGATCGGCAGACCTAAGGAGACATTGACGCTTTCATCAAAATAGAGCGCTTTAAGCGGAGCCAATCCTTGATCGTGATACATCGCCGCTATCATTGAGAAATTTTCTCGGAACCGAGGTGTAAATGCTATATCCGGAACGATCGGACCGATAAAGATCTCTCTACCGATCTGTGCATTAGCACGTTCAATCGCTTCTTCAATAAAACGCTCCTCATCACCTAAGACTCCATGATCCCCGGCATGGGGATTAAGACCTAACACTGCAATCGGTTCATGCCCTGTAGCTGTATGGAGCAGCAGCAAAAAGGCCGTTAATTTATCCGTCTCAATTTTAGATGCTACTTCACGAAGAGGGATATGTTCCGTATAAAGCGCAACATAAAGCTTCTCGCATCCGAGCATCATAATCGCATCACTTTGAAATATATCTCTCAGCGCATCTGTATGTCCGACATAATGGATGCCTGCCAACTTCCATGCTTCTTTATGAATCGGTAAAGTGACAATGGCATCAACGGCTTTCGATCGTGCAAGCTCTACAGCGGCAATAAAAGAATCATAGCTGTATCGTCCGCACTCAGCGGAAACTTTTCCTGCTTCGATGGTAAATTCACCGGAAACTTTATACATATGAAAATCGTTTGGAATTTGTTTATGCAGTAAAGCTGCCGCTTGATGTGCCATAGTATAATTGATACAATAAAGAGGATTGCAGAGCTGTTTGATCTGATTGTGGGCCTTGAGGATTATCTCAAATCCCACACCGTTCAAATCACCGACACTGATGGCGATAGTTTTCAGCGTTGACATAATGCTTTCATATCCGACACGGCTGAGGAAAGACCGGTAAACACAGATCGGGCAATGATACTTTGACCGATATTGAGTTCCTCAATCGTATCGATATTCACAATAGGGGTCACATTTTGGTAGTTTAACCCGTGCCCGGCAGCTACTTTTAGTCCAAGTGATCGGGCATAATTCGCAGCATCGACAATTGCTCCGTATGCCTGTTCGATTTTATCGTCCAATTCTCTCCGTGAAAGGTTAAGTGCCGAAATAGCATGATGTGTGTGGGGTAGGGCGCTGTGTCGCATTGCATACAAATTAGAATAACTTCCTGTATGGAGTTCAACCCATTGTACTCCCAAACGTTCAGAAGCTTCAATTGCTTCTCGCGTAGGATCGATAAAGAGAGAAATCTCTATTTCATTTTCTTTTAATATATTAATAGTATTTAATATTGAATTATAGTTGCCAATGACATCCAATCCGCCTTCCGTTGTTACTTCTTCTCTTTTTTCAGGAACCAAAGTAGCACGGTGAGGCTTTAGAGAACAAACAATATCGATAATGGAGGGTTCTATCGCACATTCCAGGTTCACAGGAAGAGGTGATGCTGAAATGATCCGACGTGCATCTTCATCATGGATATGACGACGATCCTCTCGCAAATGGATAGTTATTTGATCGGCTCCGCTTTGAGCACATATGGCAAGTGCCATCAGAGGATCCGGATCGTTGATTTTTCGTGCTTCTCTGAGAACGGCAATATGGTCGATATTGACTCCGAGGGTCATTTTAGGCTTGACGGCGTGCATAAAAATCCTTTTTAAATTCAATAAATTTACCGGCTAAGATTGATTCGCGTGCTTGACGGACCAACCAAAGATAGTAATGTAGGTTATGAAGCGATGCAAGACGGAAATAGGTGATCTCACGTGAACGGAAAAGATGATGTAAATACGCTCTACTGTAGCGTCTGCAAGTATAACAAGTACATTCCGGATCAATTGGCTGTGCGTCGTATTTATAAAGTGCACCTTTGATATTAACTTTCCCAAATGTGGTGAAGAGTGTACCGTTTCTGGCATTACGCGTCGGCATAACACAGTCGAACATATCAACGCCCCGTTCAATGTTTTCAACTAAATCTTCAGGTGTACCGACACCCATCAAATACCGCGGTTTATCACTTGGCATAAGCGGTGTAGTGTGTTCAACCGTATCATACATCAAATTGTTCGATTCACCGACTGAAAGTCCTCCGATCGCAAACCCGTCATAATCCATGGCGCATAGCTCTTCTGCCGATTGGGTACGGAAATTGAAATCGGTTCCACCTTGAATAATGGCAAAGATATTTTGATTTATACCGATTCCTTTTGATTGGTTGTTACGATGATAGTCGATCGACTGTTGTGCCCATTGGGTCGTCCGTTGAATTGATGTTTGAATCCGTTCTTGTGTAGCCGGCAGTGCCACAAGATCATCTAGAATCATCATGATATCGCTGTTTAAATTGTTTTGGATATCAATGACTTTTTCCGGGGTAAAAAAGTGTTTACTTCCGTCAATATGGCTGCGAAACTCGATCCCTGATTCGGTTGGTTTAGATATATCACTAAGACTAAATGCTTGAAAACCTCCGCTATCCGTCAAAAAACTATTGGGATATGTCGTATATCCATGCAGTCCGCCGAAACGTGCTACGGTTTCATCTCCCGGACGCAGATACATATGATAGGTATTGGCAAGGATGATTTGAGTATCTAATAGTTCTGTCATATCTGCCATATCAAGTGCTTTTACAGAGCCTACCGTTCCCACCGGCATAAAGATAGGTGTTTGGATTGTAGAATGTGCCGTAGTGATAGTACACGCTCTGGCGTTGCCGCAGGTGGCATCGACGTTAAATTGCATAAAAGGCCTTAAGTTTTTTTATTATTTTATCGCATAACGAGCCGTTTGGACAACCTAATCTTCGGTATAATAAGAAAAAGATTTATTGATTAGGATTATGTATGAGCATTGAACACTCACAAACAGCCTTCGAAAAAGCTCAACAATTGATACCGGGCGGAGTAAACTCACCTGTACGGGCATTTAAAAGTGTTGGTGGTATTCCCCGTTTTATCTCACGCGGAGAAGGCGGATATCTGATTGATATCGATGATAACCGCTATGTAGACTACGTTCAAAGTTGGGGTCCTCTAATTTTCGGCCACCGAGACGAAAGCATTGAATCAGCTGTAATCGAAGCAGTCAAACACGGTCTAAGTTTCGGTGCTCCTACAGAAGCTGAAAGTGATCTTGCTGAGCTCATTATCTCTATTTATGACTCTATTGAAAAAATCCGTTTTGTCAGCAGCGGAACCGAAGCGGTAATGAGTGCGATCCGTCTTGCTCGAGGGTTTACCGGTCGTGATGATATTGTCAAGTTCACCGGTTGCTATCACGGACACAGTGATGCTCTGCTTGTTCAAGCAGGTTCAGGTGCCGTGACGTTTGGAACACCGAGTTCTCCGGGAGTGCCGGCCGATTTTACCAAACATACTTTATTAGCTGAATACAACAACATTGAAAGTGTCCGTCAATGTTTTAAAGACAGCCCCGGTATTGCGTGTGTCATTATCGAGCCGATTGCCGGAAATATGGGACTGGTACCCGCAACCAAAGATTTTTTGGCAGAACTTCGGACAGTATGTGATGAATACGGCGCATTACTGATTTTTGACGAAGTAATGAGCGGTTTCAGAGCATGTTTACATGGTGCGGAGAGTATCACAGGTACAAAACCTGACCTGGTAACGCTAGGAAAAGTCATCGGTGGCGGAATGCCTGTCGGAGCATTCGGGGGCAGACGCGAGATAATGGCGCACCTCTCACCCGAAGGCGGTGTCTATCAGGCAGGAACTCTCAGCGGAAATCCTGTTGCCATGGCTGCAGGACTTGCATCCATTCATAAGCTCAAGAACAATGCAAGAGTCTTCAGTGTCCTCGAAGAGAGGGCAAAACGTCTTATGAACGGCTTTGCGGAAGCAGCAACAAAACACAATATCCCTTTACAAACCGATGTACGCGGTTCTATGTTCGGATTTTTCTTTAGTGATGAGTCAGTTTCGAATTTTGCCGAAGCCCTTAAGAGTGATACTGCACGTTTTGCCAAGTTCCATGCTGCGATGTTGGATGCGGGCTTTTATTTTGCTTGTTCACAATTTGAAACAGGATTTATTTCTACCGCAACAACCGATGAAATGGTTGAAGAGACAATTGCCGCTGCAAACAAAATATTTGGAGAACTGTAGTGGAAGAGAATCACGAAGAGCATAAACCACGGATTAAACCGATTATCGAAGGTGCCGAGACCTTATCACTTGGAATCTCGATGGTTGTAGCCGTTTTGATCGGTGTCGCAATCGGCTTGGGGCTTAAAAAACTTACAGGTATTACGTGGCTTTTGTGGATCGGTGTTGCTATAGGTCTTGCAGCTGCATTTTTAAATGTTTACAAAGCCTACAGCAAACAATACAAAGAGTTTGAAAAATTGGCCAAAGATCCGCGATACAATATGGGGAAAAGCATCGATGAGGATGAGGATGAGGATTAAAAACGCAATCCGTATTTTTGTACTTGCCCACTTTGCCGTCTTAGTACTACTCTTTTTATCTAAAGAAGTATACTCAAATTTTACGGTTGCGATGCTCTCTTCGATGCTTATCCTTATGGGATCGCTTTATTCGTATCGAACGATGATTAATCAACGTGTCGAGACAGCCGATATCGAAGACAATAAAGATGTAATAGATATGATGGATGATCCGTACGATTTGTACGAAGAAGAACGAGAGAACGAAGTTGCCGATATCAAGCAGATGATAAAAGAAGAAAAAGCACGTCAAAAGAGTAATATAGTTCAAAACACGACCAAAAATGCATCAGCTTGGATATCGCTGTATCGTCTTATTCCGTATGCTTTTTTAATCTTGGGATTCCTGGCTCTTAACAACAACCATTCTCTCTTAGTATTGCCCTATCTTCTAGGACTAGCAGCGGGTATCCCGTTGGGATACTTTATTTCACGCGAGTTATTTATTTCACGATCATCGGAACATTTAGAATAATTTTTTGATCTTTTAGATCGACGAAGAGATTATTCTCTTCAGCCAAATGGGTAATCTCAGAGAGATATTTTTTATTAATTGATTCTGACGAAACTTCAATAGAGAAGAGTGAATATTTCTCCCCTTCAAATTTAATATGCTCACCTACACGGAAAAATAGCCGGGTTAAAATTTTATCATTCCCCAACATCGACGTATAGATTTTATTAAGCAATTTAATAAATAATTCTGTTTGCAAACGAATCTCAGGAATCGTGGGATCGAGCTCTTTTGTATAGCGTGTTTGGCTGCCTATCGAATTGGAACTGATACACAAATCGATCAATGTATAGACATTGACTAACTGGCCGTCCGGTTTTTGTTTTGTGAACTGGAAAGAAGGGAGTTGGTAAAGACGTATACCAATCTGCTCTTCATCTTCATATCCTACAGTGATACCGAAAAATTTAAAACGGCCAAATTCAAGTTCAAGAAATGTTGTTTTAAATCCGAATGAAGAACTTGCATACGTTGTTGCAATCTTATAGATAGCCGATGCTTCTATAGCACCGAGAAGATATTGCGCTTCTGTGTTCAGTGATATAATTTTTCCACCGGAATTAAATAGGATAAACGGATTGAAATCGTATTCAATCCACTGCTGATCAAATGTCATCAGTCCTCGATATAGTTTTTAAGTTTACGACCCACTTTAGGGTGTTTCAGTTTTTTGATCGCACTGCTTTCGATTTGACGAACACGTTCACGTGTAACGTTAAGTTCTTTTCCGATCTCTTCGAGAGTACGGTCACTCTCGTCGTCCATAATACCAAATCGCATTTTGATAACCGCTTTTTCACGCTCATTCAACTGTTCAAGAACACTTTCAATCTGGACTTTCAAATCGTCTTTCAAAATAGCATCTGATGGAGAGAGAGACATTTTATCTTCGATGAAATCTCCGAAACGTCCGTCTTCTTCGTTACCGATAGGAGCTTCAAGCGAAATCGGTTCTTTTGTGATTTTGATGACGTTTTTGACTTTCTCAACCGACAAGCCTACTTCTTCCGCGATGGTTTCGACATCCGGCTCTTTTCCGTGCTCTTGGAGGTGTTTACGCATAATTTTATTAATGCGGTTGATCGTTTCAATCATGTGGATCGGGATACGAATAGTACGTGCCTGATCGGCAATCGCACGGCTGATTGCTTGGCGAATCCACCATGTAGCGTACGTTGAAAATTTATACCCTTTTTGGTATTCAAATTTATCGACCGCTTTCATCAATCCGATATTTCCTTCTTGAATCAAATCCAAGAAAGGAAGTCCGCGGTTGGTATAACGTTTTGCAATCGAGACAACCAGACGGAGATTGGATTTAGCCATACGTGTTTTTGAAACTTCAGAGATATTTTTACCCCGTTTGATCTGTTCCAAAATATCAGCTAACTTTTCCGGCTCCATATTGAAACCGCCTTTAGAGGCTTCTTTGGTTTGAATCAGTTTTTTGATCTCCATATAGGTACTAACCATCGTTGCTTCAGGAACTTTAGCAGCGATTTCTTCTTTCGTCAGGTCGCAAATTTTGTTTAAGATCAATGTGTGATTTTTTTTGAGTTGATCGTTAAAAAGCGGAAGCTTATACTCAAGTCGTTTCAACTCACGGTCAAAACCTTCATCACTTCGTAGAGCTGTTTCCATAGAACGGACAAGCTCATTGATCAATTTTGAGGTCGGTCCAAGATCAAGTAATGCCTCTTTCAACATTTTTTTCTTGAAACTGACATTTAGGAAGAACAAAACGTATTCTGCATCCATCTCATCGATAGAACACTCTTCTAACATTTTCTCGGTTGCTTTGACCCAGTCTTTTTTTGCTTTTTCAAGTGCTTTAAAGCTGGTAACGACTTTTTCTACCCGTTTTTTATCTTTAAGAGACGGTGCTTTTTCAGTTGATTCATCATCATCGCCGTCATCATCACTGTCATCATCAGAGTCTTCTTCTTCAGCTTCTTCGAAACTTTTAAAAAGTTCTTTGACGCGTCGTTCACGATTGATGAGAGGATCTTTGTAATCAAGAATAAAATCAATTAAATAGGGGACAGAACAGATCGCATCGATAATGATCCCTTCCCCCATTTCCATCCGTTTGGATATTTCGACTTCTTCTTCTTTTGTAAGAAGCGGGATTTGACCCATTTCACGAAGATACATACGTACAGGAGAATCCGAACGTGACCATTCAAGAAGTTCATGCTGTTTTAGAATATCGAATTCATCTCCGCTGGCTTCTTCAATGTATTTAAGTTGCGCGGCACGTTTTGCAGCTGCTTCTTGCTGATTGAGCATTTTGGCATGTTCCGAAGAGGTAAACAAGCAGATCTTATGTTTTTGTGCCAGCTTTAAAATAGTTTTAGCTTGTGCAAGGGTTGGTTGTTTGTCAAAAGGATCGACAATTGTTTCATAGGTGAGACAATTTTTAGATTTATGTTCTGTGAATAGGGTTTCGAGATATTTATTTAGATCTTTGACACTCATGCGAGGAAGACTCCCTTACGTTAAAAAGAGGTGGATTATACCGAAATATTTCTTAAATACTCTCTGAAATATATATTTTTCTTCTATTTCTTACTTTGGAACACTTGTTGCTAGTGTCGTATTAATATTCTATAAGGATGATAAATGCAGACCGGATATTATGCGGCTACAGCCGGGATGGTTGCTGAGTTTAACCGCATCGATACAATTGCTTCGAATCTTGCCAATGCAAATACGGCAGGCTTTAAACAAGATCAATTGATTACTGGAGATTTTGTCCGTCTTTTTAAAGAGAAACAAAATATTCTCCCTATTCCTAATCAAACAGAAGAAGGCGCACAGTATTTTAACCGCTCGCTTTCACGTGTTCCACAGATTACAGATGCTTATACCGATTTTAGTTTGGGTTCTATGCAAAAAACTGAAAACACGTTTGATCTTGCTCTGAGTAAAGAAGGTCAGTTTTTCGCCGTCAAAACACCGCAAGGGATCCGATTGACCCGAGATGGAACTTTTACGACAAATGACGCAGGTAAACTCGTGACAAAACAAGGATATGAGGTATTACCGGCAGATTATGCTCAGAGTAAGACCACGATCTCTTTCAATCCGCAGGATAGCGTGATTACAATCGATAAAAACGGTCAAATTTCCACAAATGTTCCAGGGTCGACACAAATGGTCGCAAACAAAAAACTCATGATTCTTGAACCTCAAAATATACGCATGTTAAAAAAAGAGGGAGAGAACCTTTATATCCCTGAATCCGCTGATCCACTTAAACCATTAAATGAGAGCGGATCTCTAATGCAGGGATTTACCGAAAAAAGCAACGTCAATGCGGTTAATCAAATGATTTCATTGGTTGAAGCCAATCGCTTGGTCGGTATGTACCAAAAAGCAATGGACACGCAAATGAATGATATGAATAAAGACGCAATCGAAAAACTTGCCGTAACCAGACGATAAAACTAAGGAGAAATGACCCATGATGCAATCACTCTATACCAGTTCTACCGGTATGCTATCTATGCAAACCCAAATCGACACGACTGCAAATAACATTGCCAACGTTAACACCATGGGATATAAAAAGTCCCGTGCTGAATTTGCCGATTTGATGTATAAAGTAATGACCTATGCTGGAACGTCAACCAGTGATACAACCAAGTCACCGACAGGAATCGAAGTCGGTCTCGGGGTTCGTCCGACCGCTATCAATAAAATATTCTCCGAGGGAAGTCTAAAACAAACCGACAATACCCTTGATATGGCAATAACCGGTCAAGGTTTTTTCAAACTCCAACTTCCTAACGGGACGGAAGTTTATACCCGTAACGGTTCCTTTAAAATCGATGCCAACGGTACTATGGTCAACTCCGACGGATATACGCTTGTTCCTGAAGTTGTTATTCCCTCAGATGCTACCAATGTCAGCATTGGTACAGATGGGATTGTCAGTGTGACTCAACCTGGACAGGCACAAGCAACACAGGTAGGACAGATTTCTCTGACGAATTTTATCAATCCCGCCGGTTTACATGCAATGGGAGATAACCTTTTCGTTGAAACAGACAGTTCCGGTCAGCCTGTCGAGGGGACAGCAGGTGAAGATGGATTGGGTTCTATTCGCCAGGGATTTGTCGAACTTTCAAACGTTCAACTGGTTGTTGAGCTCACCGACCTTATTACGGGACAACGTGCCTACGATGCAAACTCAAAAGTCATTACCACCAGTGATGAGATGCTCGCGACCGTTAATGGATTGAAACGTTAATATTAACCACTATTAAATCCCTTCATACGGGATTTAAAACTCTTTCAACTCTTCTTGGCTATAATCCGCTTAATTTTACGTACCATAGGATTTTTGATGCAAAAAATTGAAGGCAAAGTTTGGAATTTCGGTAAAGATATTGATACCGATCTTATCATCGCCGCTCGCTACCTAAACACTTCTGACCCAAAAGAGCTCGCAAAACATGTTATGGAAGATGCAGATCCGACATTTGTTTCTAAAATGACTCCAGGTGATATCATTGTTGCCGATGAAAATTTCGGTTGCGGATCATCCCGCGAACATGCTCCGATAGCACTTAAAGCTGCCGGTGTTGCAGCTGTTATCGCTCCGACGTTTGCCCGTATTTTTTACCGCAACGCTTTTAACATGGGATTGCCGATTTTTGAACTTACCGAGAGTTTAGAGATAAAAGAAGGTGAGTCTGTCAGTATTGATATGGATGCAGGGACCATCACCAATCTTACAACAAATAAAACTTACAACTTTATACCCATCCCGCCATTTATGCAAGAGTTGCTTTCTGCCGGCGGTTTAATGAATTATGCGAGCGAAGAAATCGCTGCACAGGAGAAGTAAACTATGAAAACCTATAACATTGCACTCATAAAAGGGGACGGAATCGGTCCTGAAATTATCGACGAAGCCGTAAAAGTTCTTGACGCGGTAGCTGCATGTGAAAATATTGAATTTAATTACCAAGAAGCACTTATGGGCGGATGTGCCGTAGATGCTACAGGCGATCCGCTTCCGCAAGAAACAATTGATATTTCACTTGCCAGCGATGCTGTATTGTTCGGTGCAATCGGCGGGCAAAAATGGGATACTCTTCCAAGAGAAAAGCGTCCTGAAAGCGGATTGCTCCGTTTCCGAAAAGAGTTAGGTGTTTTTGCCAATCTTCGTCCCGCAAATGTCTATGATGAACTCGTGAATGCCAGTTCCCTCAAACCTGAAGTCGTTAAAGGCGTCGATTTGATGGTTGTACGTGAATTGATCGGCGGTATCTATTTCGGTGAACCTAAAGGGCGTGATGAGAACAAAGGCTGGAACACCATGGTTTACACGCGTGATGAAGTGGTCAGAATCGCTCATGTTGCCTTTAAAATAGCAATGGAACGATCTAAGCGGGTCTGTTCAGTCGATAAAGCCAACGTTCTGGATGTCAGCCAATTGTGGCGTGAAGTGGTCGAAGAGGTAGCAACCGAGTACCCGGAAGTAGAGCTCAGTCATATGTACGTCGATAATGCGGCAATGCAGCTTATCCGAGACCCGAAACAATTCGACGTCATTTTAACAGGTAATATTTTCGGAGATATTTTAAGTGATGAAGCGAGTATGCTCTCTGGCTCTATCGGCCTGTTACCGTCTGCTTCTGTCGGTGCAGATATCGGCGTATATGAGCCGATTCACGGTTCAGCTCCCGATATTGCAGGGCAGGGGATTGCCAACCCTATCGCAACCATCGCTAGTGCATCTATGATGCTCCGATTTGCCTTCGGCGAAAACCGTGCAGCGGATCGTATCGATTATGGTATCAAACAAGCTCTTGCTGAGGGCTATCGCACTAAAGATATCTCAGGATTTGATGCTAAAGAGATTTGTTCTACTAGCGAAATGGGTTCTATTATCGCTAATTTCGCAGCAAAATGCAAACTTTAACTCTCGCCAATATTTACGAACTTCAAGGCCTTAAAGAAGATGCCCTTGAAATTTACAAAGAAATATTGAAAAAAGATCCTTCTAATGCGGATGCTAAAATTGCTATCCGCAGACTATCAGGAATGCGAAAAAAATTTTTAGGCGTTAACAACGAAATGAAAGCTTTTTTTGTCCAAATGGATGAAGAAGCAGAATTTATCCAGTTTGAAAGGTGGTTGATGAAAGCATGGAACTAAAAGATGTAATTTTATCCACATTAGCCGAAATTGAAGAGCTATCGACATTATCTGAACCTTCCAATACGTTCGAAGTCTTCAAAGAAAAATCAGAAGTTCCGCACGAACCTGTTGTTCAAACTCCTATTAGGGAAGTTGAAACGATTCATACGATACGGGATGATGAAGCACGTATGCTTGAGGGGATACGAGAACGCTTATTGGTTCTGTTTGAAGGCTTTCAATCTCCAAATAATATCCAGATAGAAGCCAAAGTCGATTTGACGCTTAATTTCTTGGAATACCTTTTAGGAACCATCGACAACCGCTTGGATATGATAAGGATTGAAAAATGAATGAACAATATCGTATCTTAATCCATTGTAACGATGAAAAAGGGCTTGTTTATAAAGTCTCAAGTGTTTTTTTCCACCGTAATCTCAATATCATCTCTAACAATGAATTCGTAGATAAAGCACACAACAAATTCTTCATGCGCAGTGTTGTGGCTGGAGAGATTGCTCCAGACGTACTTAAAAATGAACTTGCTGCGATTTTGCCTTCAAATGCCCATTTAGAAGTAATCGCTCCACGTAAAAAACGGATCGTTTTAATGGCTACGAAAGAGTCACATGCGCTGGGAGATATTCTTATTCGCTATGAAGCAGGCGAACTGGATTGTCATATCGTCGGAGTCGTATCCAATTATGATTTGCTCAAGCCTCTAGTTTCTAAATTCGATATCCCATTTTATACTGTTTCTCATGAAGGGTGTGACCGAGACGAACACGAAAAACGGGTTCTTGCACAACTTTCTGAGTTAGGTGAAATTGACTATATGGTTTTAGCCAAATACATGCGTATCTTGACTCCTCGATTTGTGGAAGCGTATGAAGACAAAATCATCAATATACATCACTCTTTTCTCCCTGCGTTTATTGGAGCCAATCCTTATAAACAAGCGTATGAGCGTGGAGTAAAAATCATCGGTGCAACTGCCCATTTTGTCAATAATCATCTTGATGAAGGGCCGATAATTTCGCAAGATGTAATCCATGTTAATCATGCCTTTGGATGGGAAGAGATGCAACGGCTCGGTCGAGATGTCGAAAAAATCGTTTTGTCCAAAGCCCTCAAATTGGCATTGGAGGATCGTATTTTTGTTCATGCAAATAAAACGATCATTTTCTAAATGTTCAATATCGTTTTAGTAACCCCTCAGATTCCTAATAATACAGGGGCGATCGGAAGACTTTGTGTCAATACCGGTTCAGCTTTGCATCTGATCAAACCTTTGGGATTTGATATTGATGAAAAAGCCGTGCGACGCTCAGGCCTTGATTATTGGCATAAAATCGATTTGCACGTGTGGGAAAATATAGAGCAATTTTTAGAAGCACATCCGAATAAAGAACGTTTTTTCTTTGCTACAACAAAAACGGATCGTCCTTATTTTGATACCGCGTTTCAAGAGGGTGACTACCTCTTTTTTGGCAGCGAAACGTCCGGACTTCCCAGTGAATTATTAGATACCTATCCTAATCAAACGATGACTATCCCGATGACTAAAGAAGGGCGCAGTCTTAATCTCGCTATCAGTACGGGGATTATTCTTTACGAAGCGATCAAACAGAACTTTAACTCTTATAGAAAGATGATGTAATATGTTCCAAATTATAGATACCATTGTACTTATCCTGCTTGTTCTCTTATTAGTCTACATTTTTCGCGGATATCATCTTTCACGATTGGATCGAGACAACAAAGAAGACTAAAACAGCTTTTCTGCCCATTCTCCCATCTTCATCTCAAATCGATCCATCCATCCGTTTGCCTTGCGAATAACCTTTGCCATTGTCAACTCCTTGAGTGATATTAGGCAAATTGTAGATAGATTTAAAAATATTGATATAAAATATGTCATTTTGTCATATAAACTCAATTTTAATGGCATAATTCCTACAATACATTATCAATACTGTAAAAGGATTTCAATATGAAAACATTCAGTGATATCGTCGAAGCAATCAAAGATATTGTCTCTTCCGAATTCCCAGATAAAAAAGTCTTTGATAAAGACGTGGCAGAGTTATTGGAAATTTCGCAAATGAATTTTGCAACTATGAAAAAGCGCAATAAAATTCCCTTTACCGAATTGCTCGATTTTTGTGCTAAACGCTCTATAGCCATAAACTGGTTACTCTATAACCAATCTCCGGAGAGTTTGATTGAACCTACCAACCGCTTTTATATGGTTCGTTATTTCTCATCGGTGAATGCCTCTGCAGGCGGAGGGGCAGAAAATGAGGAACTGGATTACGAACCGCTTATGCTTGAAGAAAACTTTGTACTCTCCCTTGGCGGAGAGAAAGAATTACGCAACATTGAAGCTATAAATGTCTCAGGAGATTCCATGGAGCCTTCTTTTAGTTACAATGACATTGTTTTTGTCAATCGCTCCAAAACAGACATCAGTCGCGGAGGTATTTTTACCATCCGTACGGAGCATGGCCTATTTATTAAACGATTACAAGTCAGGATTGATGGGAAACTTGATATCATTTCAGATAATAAAGATTACCCAACCTATGTCGCGCGTAAAGATGAAGTTGAGATTATCGGCAGAGTCGTAGGGCGTTTCGGCGGAGTGGAATAAGCAGGATAAGAATGAAACATACGATTGGTATTATCGGCGTATTAATTATCTTGGGAGGGTGTGCACCGCATACTCCGCCTGCTTTACCGATACAAACTAAACCACTAGCTCTCATCAACCAAGATACCAATCAAAGTGCATTAAAATTAGACCCTTTTTGTTGCGCACTTCCCCAAGAACTTGATATCAAATTTCCCGAATATGGCCCGAAAATAAATGATTTGGAACGCTTTGAACAAGCCATGGCACCATATGTCGAACAAAACGGAGTGGATCGTGATCATCTGTATGAAGTACAAACTACTTTTAATACGCGGTATTATTCTCCATGGAATTATTCATCTCCACCTGAAAAGGCACAAGAAGCCGCATGGCCTATACGAGCGTTTAGGGGAGGGTATGGAAGCAATCTTCGACCGGTACTGCCTGCATGGTTTGAAGAAATCGGCGATCAGTGTAATTTTGAGTCCTATGGAACCATGAACCAAAAAGCGATAACCCTTAAATGGATGGATATACGAGCACTTCCGACAGACAAACCTCTTTATAAAGATCCTTCACTACCGGGAGAAGGGTATCCGTTCGATCTCCTCCAAAATAGCAGTGTCAACTACAATGAACCGATTTTTATTTCACACACAACCAAAGACGGGGCATGGAGCTATATTTTTACCAATAACGCATCAGGTTGGGTAAAATCAGACGGTATTAGTATCATCAGTGATCAAACCGCAACTGATGTTCAGAAATCCGATAAAGTTTTTATTATTGAAGACAATATCCCTCTCCAAGACTCGGAAAATCGCTTTGTAGCCTATTCGCGCATCGGTATGGTACTTCCGTTAGATCATGAAAACGGAGAAAATTATTACGTTAAAGCCTATGACATTAACAACTCATTTCGAATTCTTACTCTCCCGAAACATGCTGCCCATGTCGGTGTTAGTAAAATTAATAAAACTGATTTGATCACTATCGGGACACAATTACTGAAAAATACTTATGGATGGGGTGGTATGTACGGAGAACGCGATTGTTCTTCAATGATTCGGGATATGTATACTCCATTTGGTATTTGGCTGCCGCGTAACTCTTCAGCACAAGGACGCAAAGGAGAAGTAATCTCATTCGCCGGGATCAGCAATGACGAGAAACTTTCACTGATAAAAAGCAAGGGCGTTCCTTTTGAAACCATTATTTATTTGAAAGGACACGTGCTACTCTATATCGGTGCATATCAAGATAACGTGTTGGTTATGCACAATATATGGGGCGTCCGAACAATTGATAAGAGCGGTAACAAAGGGCGTTTTATCATCGGCAAAGCAATAATAAGTACATTGGAACTGGGCTCAGAATTAGATGAATTTGATCCGGAGAAAATGCTACTCAACAGAGCTGAAAGTATGAATATATTTACGCAGCTACCGCTTACTCTCACACGAGGAAACAAACCCGTATCAAAGAAAAAAGCGTTATAAAGGCGTCCTCTTATCCTCTGATATCCAAAAGAGAACCCAACATCTCATTTTGGGTTCGAATGGCTTGAACATTTGAAGCTGCTGTTTTCTCAATCACTATTTGATCTGTCATCTCTTTCGTTAAATCCGTCTGAGATTTTTCACTTCCGGTTGATGTAGCCAAGGTTGTGTTTGCTTTTGTCCCACCGTTTTGTGTTTCACTGATCGTTGTATTACGCGGTACGTAACTGTCTGTATTTACGTTTGCTACATTTGCAGCACTGTTATTCATGTAGGTTTGATTTGAGATCAAAGAAGAGACATTTGAGCTTATCATCTAAAGCTCCTTGTATATCAGATAAAAAAGTATAATCCCCTCTACCTTAAGAGACAGAAGGGAAATAAAATTAGTGTAAATCGGCGTTAAGTTTTACTTCACGGGTAGAGCGGCGAATAAGTAGTTGACCCGTTGTAGAGTCTTGACGGTAATGGATACCGTTTAATCCGACCAAATCTTTACCTTTGAAACTCGTTCCGCTGAGTGCTTTTGACGGGTTTGCTTCCTGGATTTTAGCAAGTTCTTCGGCACTAACCGCAAATTTTGTTCCTGCCAAGACTGCGATGCCGGCATCTACGATACATCCGTCACCCAGAGCGATTCCTGTAACCGAGTTAGCGCCCAAAAGGGTATTTTTACCGATAGTGACAGGGATTCCGTCTGTTCCGCTCAGAACACCGAGGATTGAAGCTCCGCCACCGACATCTGAACCGTCACCGACAACGGCAGAGCTTGAAATACGACCCTCTACCATACTGACACCTGTTGTTCCAGCATTGAAGTTGACATAGCTTGCTCCCGGCATAATCGTTGTCCCAGCATGAAGTTGAGCACCGAAACGTACTTTTGAATCATCCAATACACGGGTATTGTTGGCAGGGATGATGTGCTGGAGATAGCGCGGGAATTTATCGACAAAATCGATTTTAGGATATTCATTGGCAAATTTGAGCTCAATCTCGTTTTCACGTAACCATTCAAGTTCAATCGGCTGTCCGTCAGACCATGCTACGTTATACAATGCACCAAAGGCACCATTTAAATTAAGGGAACGAAGAGGGGCTTTTGAAGTAGACAGAGCATAGAGCTTGAGATAGGTACCTTCCACACTAGTGCAGGCAACATCATTGAAAAGGATAACGAGACGGAATTCACCCTCTCGCATACCGCGTTCTTGTATTTGGTTGTACAGAGCAGAAACGACTTGAATATTTTTATGAGCATCACCAAACGCTTCATCAGCATAAGGAGTGAATGCATTCAAACACCCTTCTAAAAATTTTGATGTAACGGGAATAATCACTTCATCAGCCGTAAAATCAACATTAAACCCTTGTTCTTGAGCACTTTTAATAAAGATAGCCGCACTTCCGAAGTTTTCATTCCAATTGATATGAGGATAAGTCGCTTGGAGTATTTTTGAACTGTCAAGCTGACCGAAATCGACACGGCAGATTCCGAATGCAAGTGGATTTTTATACCCAGTAGTGTTTTGAATCTCTTGTACGCACGCTTTAAATGCTGATTCGGTCTCTAAAATTTCCATATTCACTCTCTTGTTATAAAATTAATATGGGATTTTACCATAAGAGCCTATGGATGGGTTGAATCTTGCGTGTTATACTTCGATATATTATTTATGGATAAACAATGGAACAATGGATCAATTTATTAAAAGCAAACGATTATCTCGGTATAAAAAAGTATCTTAAAAATGGAGCAAATGCAAACGAGGTTGAAGAAAACGGAGAGTCCGTTATCTGTTTTGCAATGCGCTACCATTGCGACCCTGAAATCATTGATCTTTTAATAGAAAACGGCGCTGATATTTTCCATACTGATCATGCTGGTGTCAGCGTCTTTGACGTCGCAGTCACTTATAATAATCTCCCGTTGATTGAGCTCCTGATCAACAGGGGATTTGATGTGAATCATGCAACACGTCAGAGCGGTTTTACACCCCTTATGGGAGCGGTATGCTATGGACGTGTGGAAGTAATCAAAAAACTTCTACAGATGGGAGTAGATGTAGAATCACGTGATGCGTATGGACTTAACGCACTTGATTTTGCTCGCAAAATGCATAAAAAATCCATTTTAGCACTTTTAGAAGGCAAAGAAGATGGAACAGTTTAAAACATTCGTATTATTAGCTTCACTCAGTGTTTTACTCGTTTTGATCGGTGGGTATCTGGGTGGGACAGGTGGAATGTTCATCGCACTCATTATGGCTGGAGGTATGAACTTTTATGCCTACTATTTTTCCGACTCAATGATTCTCAAACATTATGATGCACAAGAAGTTGATCCACGTGAAGCTCCAATGCTCTATCGTGTCGTTGAGCGTCTGGTCGAGCGTGCCAATCTTCCAATGCCTAAGGTGTATATTATCCATGACCACATTCCTAATGCTTTTGCAACAGGACGAAATCCAGAGCACGCTGCAGTTGCGATTACAACAGGGTTACTGGAGCTTCTTACTGAAGAAGAGATCGAAGGGGTTATGGCACATGAACTTTCACATGTCCATCATCGCGACATTCTGATTGCTACTATTGCCGCTACCATAGCCGGAGCGGTTGCATTTATAGCCAATATACTCCAATTCGGTGCAATGTTCGGACGAAATAACCGAAACAGCAACCCGATTATTATGATCGCAATGGCAATACTTCTTCCGATTGCCGCTAGTGTCATTCAAATGACTATCAGCCGTTCACGTGAATTCATGGCGGATGAGGGGGCGGCTCGTTTAAGCGGTCATCCAGAATGGCTGCAAAGTGCGCTCATAAAACTTTCAAATTATAATCAGAGAGGAGAAGTGCAGGGGGCGACTCCGGAGAATGCGCATTTGTTTATCGTTAGTCCTTTTGACGGAAAAAACTTTTCTTTTTCAAACCTTTTCCGGACACATCCAACGACACAAGAACGCTTAGAACGTTTAGAAGCACTTAAAATGGAAGTTACCGTTGACAACAGACGCAATAAACTCTACGATAGACACTATCAATAGTCGTATACTAGTCCGTCTCAATTTTAAATGTAAAATGGGATTTCTTTGGCAAATCGCTTTTAGGTTTTTTTAGAAAAGTGTGACGGTAAATAATATACAAAGCCGCACTTAACCCCAGCACGATTAGCAAATAGCTCATTATACTCATACATTCTCCTACTTACTTTACTATAAAGTAAATCGGCATATATAAAAAAATATTTATATTTATTAATTTTAGATAATTTTATATGCAATCATTTTTTCATTCAATGCATCAAGAAAGAGCTGAAAACTTGATTGTGATAATATCATGTCTGTAGATGCAACAGATATCTCTACAGTAGGATTGCCACCGTTCATCATCGGTAAAGATGAAAAATCAACACGACTGTCAAGACGATGCATAACATCAATTAAGGTATTTTCACCCGTTTGCGCGATTAATGTGTGACGATATGACATAATGGATTCCGGATAAAATCGAGTTAATGCTTCCTCAACCATAGGATGGGACATTTCCGGGAATCCCGGCATAAAGAAATAGCGGTCGTCTAAATAAAATCCTGACATATTATTGATAACGTTATGGAGTAGACCAGAATTTTTAGGCAGTTCTGCCATATGAACACGATGTGGATAAGCAGCTTCACCGAAACGTTCGATTATATGCGCATGAAAAGAGGCATGCGGTAGCAGAACACCGTCACTAAAGACATCTGCAGCAATTTGGCGGGTAAGATCATCCGGAGTAGAGCCGATACCGCCAAAGCTAAACATGACACTATCAGGATCATTTTTAATCATTGTAAATGCATTATGGATCAAAACGGGATCATCTTTAATAATAAAAGAGGAAAAGAGGGTGTGCCCGCGTTGCAGCAATGCATCCCGTATGAATACAAAATGTTTATCTTCACGACGGCCGTTAAGGATTTCAGTACCGATAATTACGGCATAAAAATGGGGAGTTTTCATGAGGGAGATTATATCATACAGAATAGATTCAACCGCATCAGCGGCGAATCAAAAAAATTATTTGAGTTGTGAAAGAATCTCTTTCTCAACAGTTTCAATCGGTTGTGTGCCGTCAATTGTAATATATTTAACAGATGTGTCATTAGCTGAAACACCTTTGTAATAATTAACCAAAGGAGCGGTCTGTTCATGATAGACACGTAAACGATCCAGAACGACTTCCGCTTTATCATCAGCACGTTGTACTAGTTCTTCACCGGTCTCATCATCTTTTCCTTCCACTTTTGGCGGATTGAAAACAACATGGTAGGTACGTCCTGATGCAAGGTGGGCACGACGGCCTGACATACGTTCGACGATTACACTATCGGGAACATCAATTTCAATAACAGCATCAATTGCTACACCGGCTTCTTTAAGAGCATCTGCTTGAGGAACAGTACGTGGAAAACCGTCAAGTAGAAAACCGTTTTTGCAGTCGTCTTCGAGAATACGTTCTTTAACCAATCCGATGATAATTTCATCCGTAACCAATTTTCCGGCATCCATAAATGATTTGGCAAGTGTCCCTAGTTCAGTTCCAGCTTTGATCGCTGCACGGAGCATATCGCCCGTAGAAATTTGAGGAATATCGAATGCTTTGGTCAAAAACTGGGCCTGAGTCCCTTTTCCTGCGCCTGGAGCGCCTAAAAGTATAATTTTCATATTAATTCCTATTAATTAGATTTTAGATTCTATGTAAAGTTCCATCTCATCAACGATTGCTTCGATCGATCGTTCGCCATCAATTTTTTTAAGAAGGTTTTTGGATTCGTAAAAATTTTGAATCTCTAACAACGGATCGGTATACACTTTCATGCGGTTGTTAAAAATTTCAACTTTATCATCAGCACCGCGAGAACGGCCAATAACACGATCACGTGCTACATCTTCGCTCACAACCACCTCAATGACACTTACGAGTTCAATGTCAGAATCATTTGCGAGAAATTTATCAAGCTCATTCATTTGTTCAAATGAACGGGGATAACCGTCAAATAAAATAACGTCTGACGGAGCCTCTTTAATTGCACTGGTTATTGTTTCAATGGCAATTTCAATCGGTACAATATGCCCTTTACTGATAAAGCTGTTGATCAATTGACCGCGTTCAGATCCGCTGGCAACTTCAGCACGAAGCAAATCTCCGGTAGAGTAATGGACAATTTCTTCATCATTACGTTCTGCAATGATTTCTGCATCAGTCGTTTTTCCTGAACCCGGTGCACCAATGATCAAAAAAAGTTTTTTCATTATTACTTCGCAGTCTCGCGTAAACGTATATGAAGTTCTCGTAATTGTGTCAACTCTACCGGACTAGGTGCTTTTGTCATGATACAAGAAGCTTTTTGTGTTTTCGGGAATGCGATGACATCCCGGATACTGTCTTTTTTGGAAAGAAGCATCATAAAACGGTCGAAACCGAGTGCGAAACCACCATGCGGAGGCGCACCGAATTTCAATGCATCAAGAAGGAACCCAAATTTTTCTTGAGCTTCTTCTTCACTGATACCGAGTAGACTGAAAATTTGTTCTTGCAATGCCTGCTTATGGATACGGATTGATCCACCGCCGAGTTCCGTACCGTTAAGAACGATATCATATGCGATCGATTCAATATCTTCAAGGTGCTCATGATTCAGATCACGCGGCATAGTAAACGGGTGGTGTAGCGCTTTGACACGACCGTCTTCGATTTCAAACATCGGGAAATCGACTACCCAGACAAATTCGAAACGATCTTTGTCAATCAGATTCATTTTTTCATGTTCCGCTATAAAGATACGGAAACGTCCCATATAATCCCATACGGTTTTTTTGTCACCAGCACCGAAGAAAACAACATCACCCACTTCCATACCGGTACGATCGATAAGAAGCTGTAAATCTTCTGCAGAGAAGAATTTCTCAAGCGGACCTTTAAGACCATCCTCTTTCATTTGGAAATATCCGAGGCCTTTTGCTCCGAATTTGCGCACATAATCTTCAAAGCTTTTCATTTCACGTTTAGAAAATGCTAAATCCGCCCCAGGAACACGAAGCGCTTTAATGCGGTTCATTTTAGGATTAGCAGCGATTGAAGTGAATATTTCATTGTCACAACGTGCAAAAATGTCGATGACATCTACCATTTTGAGGTCGTAACGCAAATCCGGTTTATCCGATCCGTACCACTCCATAGCATCGTTGTACTTGATGCGGTTAAACGGTATTGTGACCGTGTGTCCGGCACTTGCGAACATTCCCACAATCAGCTCTTCGGCAACGCGAATAACATCTTCTTGATTACAGAAACTCATTTCGACATCGATTTGGGTAAATTCCGGTTGGCGGTCGGCACGGAGATCTTCATCACGGAAACATTTTGCAATTTGGAAGTAGCGATCAAACCCGCCTACCATCAATAATTGTTTAAAGAGTTGAGGAGATTGGGGAAGGGCATAGAATTCACCTTCGTGAACACGGCTTGGTACGAGATAGTCACGTGCACCTTCAGGAGTCGATTTGGTCAAGATAGGGGTTTCGACTTCCAGAAATCCTAAGCTGTCAAGTACATTACGCGCTGCGATTGCTGCTTTGGAACGGAGTAAAAATGTATTATACGATGCAGGATTGCGTAGATCCAGGTAACGATATTTGAGACGGATCTCTTCGCCGACAGTGTTATCTCCGATACCGAACGGGACCGGTTCACTGCGATTTTCGATAATCAGCTCGTTTACTACCACTTCAATAGCGCCGGTTTTAAGACGCGGATTTACAAGACCTTCACCACGGTTACGGATACGTCCATGTGCGATCAAAACAAATTCATCACGTACTTCACTGGCAAGTTTATGAGCGTGTGCATTATCAGCAGGATCACAAACGAGTTGAATCAATCCACTTTTATCACGCAAATCGATAAATACGATACCGCCATGGTCACGATAGCTGTTTGCCCAGCCGCATAATACAACGTCCTCTCCGACGTTCGCTTCACTTAAATCAGTACAAAAATGACTTCTCAAATCAAAGTCCTTAGATTATATTTTTCGCAATTATAGCAGGTAGAAACTTTTGGTTTAATAATAGTGCGAGTACACCGCCTAAAAGGGTGTACTAAAAATTAGGCAGATTAGCTTGAAGGTGTATCTACAGCAGTGAAGAAAGTATTACTTTTTGTGGTTGTTCGAGGTATCGGCTGTGTCAATGCCGACTCGTCTTTTTCACCTGTTCGGATTCGCTCAACTTCTAGTACCGGCGTGACCCACATTTTACCTGCACCGTGACCCAAATCCTGAGTATGTGCCCGAATCGCTTCCATAGCGATAAGCTTTGTTTTCTCGTTTGATACAACAATCAGGATCATAACTTTTGGGTACAAATCCGGAGCATTGTTTTTTTCGGCAATTCCAAGAGAGCCCTTTCCGATTACTTCGGTAACCGTTACTCCTTCGATCTCATTATCGAATAGTTCACGAAGAACATCATTTAAACAGTGGCGGTTAAATACAGCAGTAATCTGGACCATTTTGGACCCCTTTAAGTGGTTTGTAATGTGCTATTATAAATTGAAATTGAGTGGCCATTCACTTATATATTGATTATTTTATAAGCAATTCATTTTATTCGTATGCATAGCATGTTCTAATTCAAAGATCACTACAAAATTGTCATCCTCTAACTAGAACGTCATTTGCAATGATTGGGGTAATATCATCCATCAAGGAGCAATCAATGGCACGAGACACGTTAATCGGCGGAGCATTATGGGAAGAGTACTCAACAGAGGTACAGCGACGGATGAACGATCCTATAAATATGGGAGAGATTACACAAGAAGAAGCTGATGCGGCAGAAAAAAAATTGATCATCGCCGACTTCGGTGCAGAAAGCTGCGGTGATGCCGTCAGACTATATTGGATGATCGATCCTAAAAATGATGTTATCGTCAAAAGCCGCTTTAAAAGTTTTGGATGCGGAACTGCAATAGCAAGTTCGGACATGATGGCAGAATTATGTATGGATAAAACAGTTGATGAGGCTTTGAAAATCACTAACATCGACGTTGAAAAAGCACTCCGTGACGAAGAAGATATTCCTGCGGTACCTGGGCAAAAAATGCACTGCTCGGTTATGGCCTACGACGTTATTAAAAAGGCGGCTTCCATCTATAAAGGTGTTGATATGTCAGAGTTCGAAACGGAATACATCGTGTGTGAATGTGCCCGCGTGAGCCTTGATACCCTTAAAGAAGTCATTCGTCTCAACAAACTGGAATCTATTGAACAAATTACTGACTATACAAAAGCAGGCGGATTCTGCAAATCATGTATCAAACCGGGCGGGCATGAGAAAAAAGATGTCTATCTTGTCGATATGTTGGCTGAAATCACTGCTGAACTCCAAAAAGAAGCCATCAGTAAAAAAATCAAAGAAGCAAAAGGTGACGGAAACTTCAACGCTATGAGTTTGGTCCAAAAACTTCGCAGTATCGAATCTATTCTCGAAGAATATATTCGTCCTACACTTAAAGCAGATAACGGCGATGTTGAAGTTATCGATCTTAAAGAGGTTGAAGACGGACATGAACTGTACATCCAGTATAAAGGAGAGTGTATGAGCTGTTCAATGAACACAACCACAACCCTTGCAGGAATGCAGGATATGCTTAACTTTAAACTCAAATCAAACTTGCGAGTGATGGTGGTCTAATGTCACACGCGACAAAAGAGGGAACATTCGGATATCTAAAAAAATTCGGTAATTATTCTAAAGATTTTTACCGTTTTAATGGAGAACTCTTCTTCCCTTCGCTAGGAATCGGAACCTATAAAGCCGAACCGTATAAAGAAGATAATTATATTATCAACTATGCCGAAGCCATCAAAATGGCACTTCGTCATGGGATTAATTTTATCGATACGGCAATAAACTATCGATATCAAATGTCTGAACGGGAAATAGCTGAAGCATTGAACGAGATGTTTAAAGAAGGTGATATAAAACGCGAAGAAGTGATCATTGCTTCTAAAGCCGGATTTATACCGCTTGATTTTCCTTTTCCTGATAATCCGTACGGTTGGATACAAGAGACGATTATCAATACCGGATTAGCGGATAAAGATGAGATTGTCATTGATCAACATTGTATGTCTCCGAATTTTCTACGTTGGAGCTGTGAACAATCACTGCGTAATCTTGAAATCGATACGATTGACATTTTCTTTCTTCATAATCCGGAAACACAACTGGGATATGTTAATCAGGAGACATTTTATAGTCGAATAGAAGATGCTTTTAACCTGTTTGAGGAACTCCGAAAAGAGAATAAAATTGTCAGTTACGGAATTGCGGCATGGAATGGATTTTTATATGAAGAAGATCATACCGAATATGTTTCATTAGCAAAAGTTGTTGAAATTGCACGTCGTGTCGGTGGTGAAAACCATGGGTTCAAATATATCCAAAGTCCGTTTAACCTTGCAAAACCACATGCTTACGGGTATGCAAATCAAAAATGCGAGGATTCTCTGTTCTATCCATTAATGCATGCATGCGCAAAATTCGGTTTGACTTATATCGGCTCTTCACCGCTTTTGCAAAAAAATCTCTTCAAAAGAGCCTTTTCACCGAATGTTGCTGAACTTATGAAGACCAGTGAATTAAATGATGTTGCAAGTGCACTGCAGTTTGCACGCAGTGCAGGCGGGATTTGTGCCGTATTCGGTGCGGTTGATCCTGCGCATGTTATTGATAATGCTGTATTGGCGTATCTGCCCGAAGCATCTATAGAATCCGTAAACACCCTTATGCGGGGTGCTTATGCTGTATGATGTGATTGTTGTCGGTAGCGGGATCTCAGGTTTATATGCAGCGCTAAGCGCAAAACGTGCGGGACTCAATGTCGCACTCATTTGTAAAAGCAATCCATTACGTTCCAACTCAGCCGTAGCATCAGGCGGCATCAATGCCGTCCTTAAATCTACACGTCATGATTCGTGTCGAGAACACATTGCCGATACACTCAAGGGTGCAGACAAACTTGCCCGTTTTTCAGCGGTAAGCTCTATGGTCACAGGCGGTGAAGAGATTATTAATGATCTCCTCTCCATGGGTGTAGTTTTTGACTGTAACGATGAAGGTAACGTAGCACAGCGTCCATTTGGCGGGACAAAAGCAAAACGAACTTGTTATATTGCAGATAAAACCGGTGCCGCAATCACTCAATCTTTATTAGTGCAATGTCGTAAAGAGGGGGTAAAACTATTTCCCAATCATATGATGCTCTCAATCGCTACTTTTAAAGACAAAATGTCCGGAATCACGATCCTTCGCCGTCGTGATTCTCAAGTGATCGCTTTTGCATGCAAGGCACTTGTACTAGCCGGCGGCGGTTATGCCGGTATATACAGAGGGCATTCGACAAACTCTCAAGAGTCAAGCGGGGATGTTATCGCCATAGCATTACGAGCAAAAATGCGATTGTCCAATATGGAGTTTGTGCAGTTCCATCCGACGACTTTGGTCGGAAGCGGCACTCTTATCAGTGAAGCGGCAAGAGGTGAGGGTGCTTATATTGTTGATGAAACCGGTGAGCGCTTTACCGATGAACTGCAGACCCGCGACAAACTCTCACGAGATATAGTCCTACATCAGTTAAAGGGTCATACTGTCTATCTTGATTTTAGACATTTGGGTGAAGAACTGATCGATAAAAAACTCCCATCAGCTCGAAAACATGCACTGAACGGTGCAGGGATCGATATTCTAACCGAGCTTTTACCCATCACACCATCTGCCCACTATACCATGGGGGGTATCTGGAGCCGTAACGATACATCGATCGATATGGAAAATGTATTTGTTTGCGGAGAATGTGCTCAAAGCGGTGTACACGGAGCAAATCGTTTGGGTGGAAACAGTTTACTTGAAGCCGCTTATTTTGGGCGTGTTGCGGGTACACAGGCCTCTTCCGCAGCCAAAAAAGGGGTATTCCATCCCATTGACTATGCACAAGTGGCAAAAGAATTACGTTATGTTGATATGATTGTAGAGGGTGAAAGCCGTTTTAATATCAATACAATGCGACGTAATCTCGGAAATAATCTCTATAAAAATGCCGGGGTGTTTCGAACCCATGATTCTTTGGCCAATGCTCTTGAATATGTCCATTATTTAATGAAAATGTCCTCAGGACTGTGTTGCGTTAATAAAGACCGAAGCGACAATGTCGAACTGATGTCCATTATCGAACTTCGCAATGCTCTCACCGTCTCTGAAGCAATGCTTATGAGTGCAATGGCACGTGAAGAGAGCAGAGGGGTACATTATCGTGATGATTTTCCTCAAACGGATGATAAGAATTATGAAGTCGACACCATTGTTCGTCGTTTAGCTGGAACATTCTTGCGTATCACATTTGAAAGTCATCTCTCATCGGATTGGTGGTATAGGATTCGCAAGTTTTTTCATACTCAAATAGGGTAGTGAATTTCGTTATTGTTTTTAAATCTATAAAAGGAAAATGTTATGGCAAAAGTTATGTTACGTTACGATTCAAAAGGGGCAATCTCTTTTTATGTTGCTAAAAAAGATATGGAAGAGACCATTCTCAGTGCAGAATTCGATACGGATGAAAAATGGGGCGGTGAGGTAAAACTCAGCAATGGGGAAACATGGTTTATTGAACCGGGGGTTAAAAAATTTCCGTCTGAAGTCATGGCTGTACGCCGAGAAGAATAATTCACACTACTTATAACCTATCCAAAATCGGATAGGTTTTTACCCATCTTAATTTTAATCTACAATATATCATTATAATTCTTTTTAATTGACGGAATTTTACAAGACATTTATCCTTCCGTGCTTTATTATTACCGCATTCAAAAGGATTTACATTAAATGAATATTATTTGCCACGAAAGCCCTTTTATTGATTCTATCTTTCATCTTCCGCTTAAGTCTTATAAAGAAGATGATAAATTCCAATTTATCGGCGCACCTTCTGTCCATGAACATATTATATTGAATGACAATTGCGCTGTTATTTCTTTTGAGATCAATGGCAAAATCCATGAGTTTAACAGTGATTTAGTCTGTGGTAAATTTACCCATCCCCCTAAGATAAACATCATATTTAAAAATACTGCTAAAAAATTGACCATTATCCGTTTAAAGTCATGTGGTATGTTCAAGTTAACCGATGTGCCTGTTTCATCTATGATCGATACGATTGTTCCCCGTTCATCCATCGATAAAGATTGTGTTGTCAATCAAAAAGGTGACAAATACGTTCAGATGATTGATAGTATTATCAGCAGTGAAGAGAGTCTGAAACAATCCTATCTTACAACTCAACAAATCATTCAATATATCAATACACATTTTTCGCACCTTCCGACAAATGTGTCCGGTGTCATTGCAAAAGAATTTAATATTTCTGAAAGTACGTTACGACGTTATTTTAAAAAATATCTCGGCATTAATCTTTCCACTTATATCATGACCGTCAAACGTAAAAAAATGATTCAATCCTTATATGAAAACAACTACGATTCTATGAGTGTGAGAGAAAGCGGCTATTATGACCAATCCCATTTTTTGAATGATTTCAAACGTCTTTATGGAATTCCGTTGAAGCAATATTTCAAAAATATGAAAATTTTGCAAACACAAGCACCTGAATTTATGAAATTTGTATATCACTGCAATATTCAAAGTGATATCTAATCCAATGAGTTTGATTTCCAAGGACTTATCGGTATCCCATATGACGCCGATAGGCCATATATTTTCACAAAATCATAGTGTTCGTTTTTTTAATGATCACGTACTTCTTCAAGAAATATTTAATTATTTCACAACCAACCCAGCAGATGTCGTAATTATCCTTCATGAAACAAAACCGATCGGCATTATTACCCTAAAAGACATGGTTCATTCTCTTAAGAACTGCGATAATCTTACACGACCAGCTAGAGAGATCATGAGTTCACCGGTTAAAACGTTTTATTGTTCTATGTCAATTGCGGATGTATTAGACGAAATGTCCCAAGCTGAATATGACAAAATTGTAGCTATAAATGAAAAGCAAGTTGTAATCGGCGTGATGGATCGGCGTCATTTATTGTCGTTATGTTATACACAACTTACCCCTTTGATTAAACATGAGCATAATATCATCCATTCCATGTTGGGTTTAGCAGGAGAAAATGAACGTAGTTTATTGAAATTGGCAACGACTGACTCTCTAACCGGTATCGGGAACCGTCGATTATTTGAGGAGATTTTTCAAGCACATCAAAGTCTTGGCGAGCGTTTCGATGTAACCTTGTTTTTACTGATGTTTGATATTGATAATTTCAAAACCATTAATGACACATTCGGTCATGTCGTCGGTGACTCGGTCCTAAAAGAGTTGACGAAATTAGTCAGCCAATCAATTCGTAAATCTGATATATTTATTCGCTGGGGCGGAGAAGAATTTACAATATTACTGCAATATCCGGATCCTATGAGTGTCATGAATATTGCTGAACATATTCGTCAAACCATTGATCAACACAGTTTTACAACGAGCGTACACGTTACTTGCAGTTTTGGAATGACTGCGATCTATCCGACCGATAGCCTTGAGCAGGTAATTGAACGGGCAGATAAAGCACTTTATCGTGCAAAAGTCGATGGCAAAAATACAGTCAGGATGGAAATTTCTTAAATTTCTATCCCGTATTGTTTGATTTTATACCCGATTTGTCGAGCACTCATACCTAATGCCCGCGCCGCTTTTGTCTGAATTCCGTGCGAATCGATCAATGCCTGTATGATAGATTCTTTTTCCAGCTCTTGAAGGCTTTTTCGTGTAACCGGCCCACCGGGTGCTGGAGGAGGGGGTGTACTCGGCGCAGCTGCATACGTTGGAGCAGGTGCCATCATTGCAACAGGTACTTCAGGCTGCTGCATATAAAGTTTTTGATAATTAAACGGAAGAACATGACTTAACATCTCTGGCTGGATTTCACCATCCGGACAAATCAATACAATACGCTCCATCGTATTTTGAAGTTCTCGGATATTTCCGGGCCATGGATAATCCAAAAGAAGCTCCATCGCACCTTTTGTAAAATGCATCGTTTTTCGATGTTCTTTCATAAAACGGTTTAGATAATGTTCGATCAACAGTTTGACGTCTTCATATCGTTCACGTAATGGCGGAAGATTGATAGGGATAACATTCAAACGATAAAACAAGTCCTCACGGAACTCGCCTTTTCGTACCATCTCCTCCAAATTACGGTTTGTTGCGGCAACCAGACGGACATTGGTTTTGATCGTTTTATTTCCACCGACCCGTTCGAATTCCTGTTCTTGAAGAATACGGAGCAGTTTTACTTGAAGCGATGGTGTAATATCTCCGATTTCATCCAGAAACAATGTACCTCCATCTGCCAACTCAAATCGTCCTTTACGCATCTCACGAGCATCCGTAAAAGCCCCTTTTTCAT
The DNA here is from genome assembly GCF_028681615.1 of Sulfuricurvum sp. Taxonomy (NCBI): domain Bacteria; kingdom Pseudomonadati; phylum Campylobacterota; class Epsilonproteobacteria; order Campylobacterales; family Sulfurimonadaceae; genus Sulfuricurvum; species Sulfuricurvum sp. The sequence goes on along the minus strand of NZ_JAQUHV010000005.1, from coordinate 3,081 downwards.
GACCGAAGAGCTCAGACTCGAGAAGGGTTTCACTGATGGCGGCACAATTCAGTTTAATAAACGGCCCGTTTTGTCGACGACTGAGATTGTGAATCGCGGTTGCGATCAACTCTTTACCGGTTCCTGTTTCCCCGCGGATCAATATCGTCGCATCAGTCGGTGCAACGGTATTAATCATCGAAAAGACCTGTTGCATACGGGTAGAACGTCCAACAATATTTTCAAATTTATAATCTTTTTGCATCTCTTCTTTGTAGTAGGTTTTCAGTTCCGTCAATGATTCTTTTTCTTTCGTAATCGTTTGCTGGACTTTGAGGGAACCTACAAAAAGAGATCCGACGATGGTGAGCATTCGGACGATCTCATCAAAATTCAGAGGGCTTTTTTTCCCGATATTGGCAGAAATTACACCGATAACCTCATCATCTTGCAACAGCGGTACGGCAACATACGAGACCATCTGTGTCGAAATATTCCCCATTTTATTGAGGTAATTGATATTGTTATGGATATTTTCGATTACGATCGGTTCACGACTCTTAGCGGCCAAACCGGTTGCACCTTCACCGAATCGGTACGAAGCCATTTTTTTCTGATAAGGCTCAAGATCGATGGATGCCAGCAATTCAAGTTCGTCTACATCCTCTTTTTTTCGAAACAATGCGCAACGCTCTAAATATCCATGCTGTTTGAGTCGGCGCATCGCTTTTTCGATATTTTCATTAATATCGATCGTGCTGGTAAGCGTAACGGCAACTTCATAAAGTAGATTAATCTCTTTATACGCAAAGGTAAGCGCACAGGTATTGCACTCTTCACGATTTGGTATATTCGCATCAAACGTCATCATTTCAAAATCTTTTCTCTATATGTTAAGATATTTAGTATTGTAGTACAAATCGCGACAATGAACGTACATTCATGTGAACAAAAAATAAACAATTTATAGAACTGTTTTTGCACTGGATTATCAAAATGATCCAATAAGGAGACAAAATGCAAATTACCGTTCACGGAACACCTACAGCGTTAGAGGGAAAAGAGATGACAATATGGCGTGAAGCCCCTGCGGCACGCGTTACAAACTTAGACGGCAGCCAGAATGTCATCGGAATGATCGCTCCGACGGCACAGCTGTTAATTGCAATCCCATCGCTTAAAACCGAAGTGTGTTCATTGGGTGCTAAAAAGTTCAATGACCTTATAAAACAATTTAAAAAGCTCAAAACTGTCATGGTTACAACAGATGATGCCGAATTTGTGAACGATTTTGTCACACGTGAAGGAATTGACGGAGCTGATGTCGTTATCGATACGAATCGTGATTTTGCAAAAAAATTCGGTCTTCTAATCACCGAGGGAAAACTCAAAGACAGACTTGCACGCGCAGTATTTGTAATCGATCAGGAAGGGATGATCAGTTATAAAGAAGTCGTTGCAGAAATTACAGATGAAGTCGATTATGACAAATGCATCGAAGCGGTTGATAAAGCTGCCAATTTTAAGAAAAAAGGGCACGACCACGAAAATTGGATGGGTGTCTAATATTTAGGGGGATATCATGGTAGAGCAATACATTACATGGCTTCATGATCATGGGTTTCATCCGGACGATATCGAATATCGCGGTTTTAACGGGAATACGCCTCTGTTGCTTGCATCATTGCAGGGAAATGCAATGATGGTATCTAGGCTAATCGAAGCCGGAGCGGACCTATATGCAATCAACAATGACTTTAACGGTGTATTGTTTAATGCCTGTTATGCCAATTCTCCCGAGGTCATCCGTCTCTTGGTTGAATCAGGAGCCGATATCAACGATACCAATGAAGAGGGGACAACGGCATTGATGTATGCTGCTTCCGCTTCACGCGTTGAGTGTGTCAAAATGCTTCTCAGTCTCGGTGCAGATACCAAACTCCATAATGAAGACGGTTTTAGCGCTATAGAACTGACGAGTAACCGTGACGTATTCTTACAACTTCGAAGTGCGTGAGCAAACTCTATTAACTCCACAGTGGGTTGCTAACCAAAAATCTTTTTTGGATTGGGATACGCAGCCTGCCTCCTTTAAACATTATCCTCATTTTTGTTATCGCGTGCGTTTATCGGATCATCCCTCATTGCAGTGGCTGCTACACACACGTTTTATTAATGATGAACGGCTCGTAGCACATAAGCCCTATCGTCGTCTTAATGTTCCATCTGCAGGCAATCTCCATCCGATTGAAATTTATGTACAGCTCCGTAACATCCCAGGAATATTAAGCGGTATCTATCATTTGGACGTTTTAAGTATGGAACTGGTGATGATTGCCGAAATTGCAGGGGAGGGGCTAGAACCCTACCTCGGAATGCAAACTCGCTTCAGCGGAGCAATCGTGATGCTCTCGCTTGTCCCTTTTCGATCCAGTTGGAAATACGGACTCCGTTCTTGGCGATATCTCTATCTCGACTTAGGGCATCAGATTGCTGCTTTAAGTACATCCGTACGACATTTTGGATTAGAACTTACAAAAATGTCTCCGAAGGAAGACCTTAATCGCTTGATGGGGATGGGAGATGAAGAGTTTATAGCCGCCGTTTATGGAATCGGTGAGAATTCGATACGTCCCGTCAAACCGTTGCACAAGCCTATGATGAGAGTTCAGCCGACCGACTATTCTGAGTCACTTCCATCTTTAATCTCAACCCTCAAAGCAACACCGCCCTATATCAGCATACCGACAACCCATGGATATGAGAAATTTGAGTCCTTCAATCTCACCCGTCGCAGTGCCAGAGAGTTCGATCCAAATCAAATGAGCGATGATACAATAATGGAATTGATGTGTTTGAACATTCCGGACTCATTAGAAATCATACCTGTCGTTCTTCAGGCACATACTATGCAATGTGGTGTGTATCTAAACGGAAAATGTGCCGTGAACGGTAATTTTATCTCTGAAATACTCCACTTACTTTTAGAACAGCGTTTTATCGCAGGTGCGAATATGGTAGTATTAATTTATGCGGAGAATTTTTGTGCATCGTCTCATATTGAAGCGGGCATCTATGCACAGGAACTCTATATGGCGTGTG